>DATAPK010000139.1:0-4492 GCA_036265245.1 Tepidisphaeraceae bacterium
CGACTCCACACCCAAGACCACCTGATGCGCGAACTCACCAAAATCCGTGACGTCGTCTCCAAGCGAATCGAAGGCGCCCCCCACGAAGTGCTGCTGGTCCTCGACGCCACCACCGGCCAAAACGCCATCCTCCAGGCCCAAAACTTCGGCAAAGCCATTAACGTCACCGGCCTGATGCTCGCCAAACTCGACGGTACCGCCAAAGGCGGCGTCGTCATCGCCATCCGCGACCAACTCAAACTCCCCGTGAAATTCATAGGCCTCGGCGAAACCCCCCAGGACATCGAATCCTTCGACCCCCCGCGCTTTATCGAAGCACTCTTCGGCGAAAAAGCCGAGGCGACTTGAGCCCGGGAATTCGTGACGGCCAAAAGGTTGTTGGCTGTGTGCGGAGTGATGGGGAATGCTTCCTCTTTGAATGGGAACGGTCCTACTTTGAACAGGTGGGACATCGTGCTAGGCCAAAGGCATCGCGCGTGAAAGGGTAACAAGTCCCCGTTAACGGGGCGCACTTGCCTGTTAAACAGAAACGGTTCCCCTTTAAACGGGAATGGCGCCCCATTAAGGGGCAATCACATCCAGCACGGGCGAAGCAGGTCATTTCGTTGAGAGCATTCATTCAATGCCCGTCGCCTCAATTAAAGATTTCTTCAATCCCCGCAAGTATATCCGTCCTGTCGGCGGTTGCGACGTCAATGCCCGCATCTCCGAAGAGGCTCTCTGCAATGCCGTCAGCGGCAAGGAATCGATCGTTGCCGCTTCCGCCGTGCATCGTGTCGCGCCCGCCGCCGCCCCAAAGCGTGTCGTTTCCACTATCGCCTTCCAGGAGATCATCACCGCCGCGACCGACAAGCCGATCGGGCCCGCCGCCGCCGATCAATGTATCGCGTCCACCATCGCCGCCCAGCGTGTCCTTGCCGTCTCCGCCATCCATGTAGTCAGCACCGCGATCGCCGGCGATCACATCGTTGCCTTCGTTGCCAAAGAGGAAATCGCTGCCACGGCCACCATCGATCGAGTCGTTTCCGCCGCCGCCGGAAATATGATCCCGACCATCCTCGCCCAGGATATAGTCGTCCCCGTCCCCACCGTTGATTGTGTCGTTCATTGCCGAGGCATCAATGACATCCTTGCCCGCCCCCGCGTCGATGCGAGTTGGAATGTTCAACGGGCCGATTGAAATCCTGTCGTCTCCATCCAGCGCATCGATCTCAATTTCCTTCAGGCGATGAACTCCCGGCTCGTAGCGACCCCAGAAATCAAAACTGGTGAAATATTCTCCCGCATCTTTAGTAATCCGAAAGTTGTCACCTCCATCCGTCCCGGTCACGATCAATTTGCCGCCCATGCGTCGCACCAGATTTTGGGCCCCCTCGAGTTGCAGGGTGTAAACGGGTTTCAATGAGACAGTGCTTACCAACAGTCGATCGGAACTCAGATAAAAGGAATTTTGAAGGAGTTCCACGTTGATTTGGCCAAAAACGTTGTCTTGTGAGCCATCTGTATTGAGACGAATCATCGTGTCGTGGGAAGAAACATAGACTCGCCCGGCGTTGTCCAAAGTCAGCGTGCGAACATCTGCCGGCACGTTCATCGAAGTGAAGCTGGGATCAATTTTGCCGCTTGCAGTCCAGCGCGTGATCTTCTGCATCAACGCCTGGCCGTATTCCCCGGATGCGGTGAGAATCGTTCCATTCTGGTCAACGGCGGCGGCGACAATTGGCCCACTTCCAACAGCGAGCTTTGCAACCCCGCCAACCCCAAAAGTTTGATCCGCCTGACCAGAGGCTGTGTACTTCTTCATTGCCCCTGTTTCTGATCCATCTTGGCCAGGATAATCGCCATAAAAGAAGAGCGAACCATCGGACAGGATTTGGAAATCGAGCGCTAAGTCCACATTATCATTTGGATTAAAACCATCCGCGCCCACATCGACAGAACCACTTTGCCCAAAGCTGGTATCCAGTGTGCCATCCGCCTTGAACCGATGGATAGTATGTCCATCGACAAATATGATCGCGCCATCAGGCTGTACATCCCACACGATATGTTGCTCATCGTCGCCGACGGTTCCCAGGCCGATGACACCATTATCGCCAAGAGAGCGATCGATATTCCCATTAGCGAGATTCTTCACAAAACAAAAGCTTTGTTCAAAATCCACGAGCGTCACCGACTCGCCGTCAGGCAAGAGCCGAGTATTTTCCAGGTGGAAAGAGCCGCTGCCAGGGTTTGGATCGATTGGTTCAAGCGGCAGTTCCCCGTTGGTGCCATAAGTCTTATCAAGCTTGCCATCTGTTGTGTAACGCAACAGCCCCGATACATCCTGGAAATAGATTCCGTCCGTGCGAACGGCTATGACAGCGCCGCTTTCATCAATAAATCCATTATCGCCGAAAGTGAAATCCGGCTCACCCGCCGCCAATAAACAGCGTGATTCCAGTCGATCAATTATTGCCGCGCCCATTCAATACCCCGATCTGTTCGCTTCCAATCAGACCCACCAAGGTTTGATGTGATTATCCATCACCACGTATGGGTTTCACAAGAGACGACGTGGCCCAGGTTCTTTTTCAAGATTCTGCGAAGCAGGTGCGCGGAAAAGTAGATGGAAATGATGACTCGCCAGCTTTTATGGCTGAATTGTGTCACCAACTCGATTTATTCCGCATCTACCTGCTAGGATCATCCACCGTGCCCACCCAACCCCCTCAAACCATGACCTGCATGGAAGTCTGGGGCGGCAACGCCCTCGTCGACAGCGCCGTCTCCATCTCCGGCCTCGACGCATGGGTCTATTCCAAACCCTACGAAAGCGCCGAAGCCGGCGGCGATGTCTATTACCTCTCCTCCTGTGCCACCGGCCGCATCACCCGCCTCCTCGTTGCCGATGTCTCCGGCCACGGCGCCGCCGTCAACGAAATCGCAGGCGTCCTCCGCAATCTCATGCGCCGCTACGTCAATCATCTCGATCAACGCCATTTCGTGCGCTCCATGAACAAGCAATTCGTCACCCTCAGCGAAGCCGGCTGCTTCGCAACCGCCGTCGTCCTCTCTTTCTTCGGCCCAACCAATTACCTCACCCTCTGCAACGCCGGCCATCCCACTCCCCTGATCTACCGCGCCAAAACCAAAACCTGGGGCCTGCTCGCGCGAAAAGTCGGCTCAGGCAACGACATCGCCGACATCCCCCTCGGCATCGACGACACAACCGATTACGAGCAGATCGCCGTCCAACTCGCCGTCGATGATCTGGTCATCTGCTACAGCGATTCACTGATCGAATCCAAAGATGAATCCGGCGAAATGTTTGGCGAAGAAGGCCTGCTCAAAATCGCCTCCGAAATCCAGGTCACCAACCCCGCCAGCGTCATCCCCGACCTCCTCGCCAAAATCGCCTCCCGCTCCCCCGGCAATCTACTGGCCGACGATGTCACAACGCTCCTCTTCCGCCCCAATAGCGCCGGCCCCCGCGTCGGCTTCCTCACCCGCGCCTTCGCCCCCATTCGCGTCCTCGGCGCCAGCGTCCGCTCCCTCTTCCCCGGCGGCGGCCCCGCGCCCCTCCCCGATTTCAACCTCGCCAACCTCGGCGGCTCAATGTTTGGCCGGCTTAATCGCAGGTGGGGCAAACCAACAAAATAAATGACCTCAAATCGACCCAGAGCAACGCACCTCTTTGTGTAGCCGGCGAGCATGCTCGCCGCTCTTCTGTAACCCCAACATAAAACTCGCCCCACATAATTTATTCCCCCGCTCTAATCCAAATCGGGACTAAAACCCGCGCGGCGGTGGCACTTCAGTGCCACTGTTTTCCACACGGACAAAAGCACCTTTCAGTCCAAAACCTCTAAACATTCTTCCCACCCGCCGATTTGGCCGAAAAATAAGCGGGGCCTTCTGATTCCCCGCTTACGCTATGAACAGCCTATCCGTTCCACCGCCGTTGCCAGGCCACTTTGCCTTGCCCCCAATATCCCAAAAGCCCCAATCAACAATCCCGCCCAGATTTTATCTGACCTTCGCCGCGCTCTTCGCCCTCTTCGTCGCGACATTTCTCTCCACGATCTCTCCTCTCAACGCGATCCTCTGGAATCAACCCATCATCAACCCGCTGTTGACTCTCCTGACTATCGGACTCTGCGGCTCGCTGCTGCTCACCGCCATCGGTTCGCCCGACCTGAAAACCTCCACCCTTGTGAGCCTCCTCACCACCGTCTTTGAGCTTGGCGTTATCGTCGACGTGCTGGAAGTCGCCGCGCAAATCGCCGACAACGGAATGAAAATCAGCCTGCTTGAACCGATCGCCTCCGCCCTCCGCGAAATGCGATCGCCCGAACCAAGCTGGCACGCCTTCAAAGTCTGCCTCATCTTCAACGTCTGCCTCGTCGCCGCCGAAGAAGCCTCCAAGCTCGGCGTCGTCCTGATCTTCATCCGTCTCCGCATCATAAAAAACCCCCGAACCGCCCTCGCCTGCGGCGCCCTCGCCGGCCTC
>DATAPK010000140.1:0-14914 GCA_036265245.1 Tepidisphaeraceae bacterium
CTTCAGCAAGGATCGTCCATGCGTTGCCCTGAAAAAAGAGCGATAGGGAAGTATAACGTATCGCGGAGGATCGACGATTCGGCGCTTGCTGAGCAGGTCACGCCGGTAAAGTTGCTGGCGGCGTGAAAATTGGCGTCAGGATAAGGCTGCTGCGATATTTTTTTTAGCTTTTCAAAAGGAGGTTTTTCCCATCATCGCCGGCTTGCCTTGCATTCTCACCAGCGCCCATTCGCCCTGAAGCTTCTCACCGTCTAGGATGAAATGCAGTTTGCCGCTTTTGAGGCCTTCCGCAGCATCATGCAGCGGTTCCCATGTTCCCTTGTTCCAAAGTAATACTGTGCCACCGCCGTATTGCCCCTTGGGGATGACCCCTTCAAAGTCGCCGTAATCAACAGAATGATCTTCTACTTAGACGGCCAGCGCTTTGCGTGCCGGATTGAGCGGAGGCCTTTCGGGATAGCCCAGCTTTTCAATACCCCGTCATGCTCCAGGCGAAAATCGTAGTGCAATCGCGTGGCATCGTATTTTTGAATGACGAACTGCAATGCCTTTTTGCTCGCACGAATTGCGCCCTCTAGGCTCCGGAGTTCAGTTGAAATGACGTTTTTGATGGTATGTCGCCAAGCTCACAAAAAAAACGAGGACGCCAGCTATATGCCGCGTCCATTCCTCAAAAAAACGGGGATTGTCAGGATTTATTCGCTTTGGCGATAATACGGAGATACGCCGAGATCGGGCAACGTCAATAGATTGTGAACAGGTGAAAGCAAAATCAGCACATATCAACACGGACGCCAGGCCTTATTTGCCGGTCAGATCGGATGCGAGTCTGGCGCAACATCGGCGAGCGGCCGAGCGTTGTCGAGGGTGTGATCTATACAAAAATGCGACACAGGTTGTTTTCGGCGAGGGAAAAGCAATCGCAAAAATCCTATTTATCGGTGAACAGCCTGGCGATCGAGAAGACCTTGAAGGCAGGCCATTCATCGGCCCGGCGGGCAAATTACTCGATCGGGCTTTGGCGGAAGTTCGCATCGATCGCTCGGAAACCTACGTAACCAATGCGGTAAAGCATTTCAAATGGGAACCAGCGCCGCGCGGCAAGCGGCGGCTGCATAAAAAACCCAATGCCCGGGAAATAAGAGCCTGCCGTCCTTGGCTGGAACGCGAAATCTCCCTTATCAAACCTCATGTCATTGTTTGCCTGGGCGCCACCGCCGGGCAGTCTCTATTTGGCGGACAATTCAGGTTGGGAACGGCCAGAGGAAAAGCACTTCGTGATTCACCGTGGGCTCCATGGGTGGTTTGTACTGTCCATCCATCGTCAATCCTGCGAGCGCCAGATCATGAAGGGCGAGAGAATGAATACAAAGCCTTTCTCGTCGATTTGCAACTCGCAACAAGGGCGATGAGATCATCTTTGCGCGCTCGCGCGAAGACATCATCTATGTAATATCCCGTTTGTGAAAAGTCCTGCTGGAATGACAACGTCAAGTTGGTATTCGGGGATAACAGTTCCAAAATATCAGCCGCTGAGAAAATCTCGCCATGCGGATGTCTGCATTGTCGGCGCGGGCATTGCCGGGTTGACCACCGCATATTTTTTATTGAATGAAGGCAAATCCGTCAACATTCTGGATGAAGGTCCGATTGGAGGCGGACAGACAGGCCGGACCAGCGCCCATCTGGCCAGCGCGATTGATGACCGCTTCATTGAGATCGAGCGGCTTCACGGCAAGGAAGCTTCTCGCCTGGCGTATGAAAGCCACGCCGCTGCGATTGATACGATCGAGCAAACCATTCGGGATGAGAAAATCGCGTGTGATTTTGCAAGGCTGAATGCGTTTCTCAGCAGCGTTCCATCGGATGCTCCGGATTTGCTTGATCGTGAATTCGCCGCCGCCAAACGGGCGGGATTCGCGGATTTGGAAATGATTGCCAAGGGCGGGCTGGATAAAAACCGATGTTTGCGCTTCGGCAATCAGGCGATATTTCAGCCGATGCAATATCTGGTCGGTTTGGCAGATGCCATCAAACGAATGGGCGGGAAAATCTATACGGGCAAGCGTGTGAAGGACGTTCAGGGTTCTGATCCAGAAAAGAAAAAGCCGGCCCGCGCTCAGTCGGAGGGGCGACTTGCTGTGACGGCGGATTTTATGGTTGTGGCCACGAATACGCCTTCGCCGATCAATGACTGGTTTGGCATTTATACGAAGCAGGCGTCTTATCGAACCTACGTGATCGGCGCCAGCGTTCCTAAAGGAGCGGTTCGGGATGCGCTCTATTGGGACACGGGCGATCCGTATCATTATGTGCGCTTACAGCGAGCACGTGGCGGGAAAAAAGATCTCCTTCTCATTGGCGGCGAAGACCACAAGACCGGGCAGTTTCCGGAGAATGACGCGCCCTTCAAAAAACTTGAGCAATGGGCCCGGGAAAAATTCCCAAAGATAGGCCGCGTTCGCTACCGATGGTCAGGGCAAGTGCAGGAACCGGCCGATGGTTTGGCATTCATCGGCCATGCGCTCACCAAGAAAGAAAATGTCTTTGTCGCAACGGGTGACAGCGGCATGGGCCTCACGCATGGCACGATTGCGGGGTTGCTGATCACCGATCAGATCATGGGCCGAAAGAATCCGTGGGAGAAGCTCTACGATCCATCGCGAAAAATGCTGAACCGGGAATTCGTCCGCGAAAATGCCAACACGTTGGCGCAGTACACCGATTTGCTCACCGCCGGACAAGTGCAAGCAGTGAAGGATATTTCCCCCGGCGAAGGAGCCGTCATGCGCGATGGAATGACCAAGCTCGCGGTGTACCGTGATCCCGTCGGGAAAATTCACAAACACTCTGCGATCTGTACCCATCTGCAATGTGTCGTACAGTGGAACCCTATCGAAAAAACATGGGATTGCCCTTGCCACGGCAGCCGATTTGATCTCGATGGCAAAGTGCTGATGGGGCCGGCCATCGACGATCTGCCTACTGCGCGATGAAAGAAATTAACCTGATCTAATGCTTACGTAATTCCCCTACGCGAAGAACCGATTATCACCGGTATTTTCCTATCTCAATTCGTGCGATTGTTCCATTTCAATAATTCGTGAACGAGAACCGCAAAGGACTCATTTCACTTCAACCTTTTTTTCAGGAGAAGCATCATGGCCATGGATACTCTGTCAGATTTAATGGAAGACGAACTCAAGGATCTTTTCAGCGCTGAGAACCAGTTGCTCAAAGCATTGCCGAAGATGGCGAAGAAGGCTTCTTCGAAAGATCTCAAAGAAGCTTTCACCAGCCATTTGAAGGAAACCCACGGGCACGTCCAGCGCCTTGAGCAGATCGGCAAGGCTCTTGACATCAAGCTCACCGGCAAGAAATGTCACGCGATGGAAGGCTTGGTCGAGGAAGGAAAGGAAATTCTGGAAAAGGACGGAAATCCTTCGGTGATCGACACCGCCCTCATCGGAGCCGCGCAGCGCGTCGAGCATTATGAGATCGCCGCCTATGGTTCCACCCGCGCGATGGCCGAACAACTGGGCCATACCGAAGTGGTGGCGCTATTGCAGGAAACCCTCGATGAAGAAGGCGCCGCCGACAAAAAGCTCACTGAGATTGCCGAGCAGGATGTTTTGAGCGATGCCGCAAGCGCGGATTCAGATGAGGATGATAAAGAAGAATAAGCAATATTTTCAATCGTAAATTCAGGGGGACGAATCTTTTGAAAGGAGTTTGTTTATGAACAAGTCTCAACGAACCAACGATCCGGCGCAAAACCCTGATCCAATTACCAAAGCACCCGGCTCGCATCCGACGGGAACCGGCGTGGGCGCAGCAGTTGGCGGCGCCGCGGGCGTGGCCGGCGCGATTGCGACCGGTGCGGCCATCGGCACGACCGCCGGCCCCGTGGGCACGGCTGTTGGCGCAGTCGTCGGTGCGGTTGCTGGCGGATTGGTCGGCAAGGGAATGGCCGAAGGGATTAATCCGACCGCCGAGCACGCATATTGGCGAGAGAACTATTTCACTCGCCCCTATTTCCATCCGGGAACTTCATATGAAGAGTATGGTCCCGCTTATCAATACGGCTGGGAATCTTTCCAGAAATATTCCGGAAAGAAATTTGAAGAGGTTGAAGCAGACCTTGGCCGGGATTGGGATCGTGCAAAGGGCAAATCTCAATTGAAATGGGATGCCGCCAAGCACGCATCGCGCGATGCGTGGAAGCGCACCAGTGCCGAATCCGAATAGCACTTCGAGATGGATGAACTGTTCCGAATTCGATTGCCTTAAAAGCATTCGAATTCGGAGCGGTTGTTCCAGGTAAGCGGCCAAGCATGCAAACGCAGCTTCAAAATAGTGAAACAAATTGTGAGCCGGCAAAGTCCAAGAGCCTTCTTCAAAAGCTGGGTCCGGGATTGATCACGGGCGCTTCAGATGATGATCCCAGCGGCATCGCCACCTATTCGCAAGCCGGGGCGGCTTATGGATTCGGATTACTCTGGACGATGATCCTCACCTTTCCGCTGATGTCGGCGGCACAGGAAATCAGCGCCAGAATCGGGCGTGTCACCGGTCGCGGGCTGGCGGGGAATATTTGTCGCTACTATTCTGCCTGGTTGCTGTATCCGATTGTGTTTCTCCTGGTATTGGCCAATACCATCAACATCGGCGCTGATATCGGCGCGATGGGAGAAGGGCTTCAACTGCTCATCGGTGGATGGGCTTTGCTCTACACCATCCTGTTCGCCGTGCTGTGTTTGGTTTTGCAAATCTTCATCCCTTACAAAACCTACTCAAGCTATTTGAAATGGCTGACGCTGGTTCTATTCAGTTATGTCGCGACCGTTTTCTTTATGCATGTTCCCTGGAAGGATGCGTTAAAGGGAACGTTCATCCCATCACTGCAAAAAAATGGCGACTATTGGGCGACGTTCATTGCAATTCTTGGAACGACGATCAGTCCCTATCTTTTTTTCTGGCAGGCATCGCAGGAAACCGAAGAAATCCGCGACAAAGCCGAAGATGAACCGTTGAAGAAAGCCCCCGAGCAGGCGCCAGCGCAGTTTGATCGAATCAAATTCGACACCTATGCCGGGATGTTTCTCTCCAACGCCGTCGCATTTTTTATCATTCTCTCGGCGGCGGTCACGCTTCACGTCAAGGGAATCACCGACATCGAAACCTCATCCCAGGCCGCCGAAGCGCTGCGCCCGATCGCGGGACAATTTGCGTTTATTCTTTTCGCCATGGGCATCGTCGGCACGGGGCTGCTTGCGGTTCCAGTGCTGGCCGGCTCCGCGGCATACGCGGTGGGTGAGGCCATGAAGTGGCCCACCGGGCTCGACCGCAAACCACTGGAAGCCAAAGGATTCTATAGCGTCGTCGCGATCGCAACGCTCATCGGTATGGCGATCAATTTACCGAAAGTTCAAAAGCATATTCATCTGACACCGCTCAAAGCGTTGTTCTGGAGCGCCGTCATCAACGGCATCGTGGCCGTGCCAATCATGGTCGTGATGATGCTTATGATTTCCAATCCCAAGGTCATGAAGCAGTTTTGTCACAGTTCACCCGTGCTTAGGATGATCGGCTGGATTGCAACAGTGGTCATGGCGCTGGCTGCGATTGGGATGTTCCTAACGTGGAAACAATAACGGGGAAATAAAGAAGGAATTAGATTGCCACAACAAAAAGAAAATTCCCGCCAGGCCAATCAGCTTCGCAAGACCAAAAGCGATACGTCGCGCGCGGGCTTGCGCTATGTGAATGAAGGGCTGCCGGGAATTCATCGCATCCCCCGCGGGCAAGGGGTTTCGCTATACCGACGCACACGGCAAGCCCATACGAGGGGTAAAGACTCTCAGCCGGATTCGATCGATTGTGATCCCACCTGCCTGGAAAGAGGTTTGGATCTGCCCTTGGGAAAACGGTCACATTCAGGCCGTGGGTTGTGACGCTCGTGGCCGAAAGCAATATCGCTATCACGATCGTTTTCGGCCGATGCGCGATGCAAATAAATACGAACACGTCATCGAATTTGGCCTCTCCCTGCCGCGCATCCGGGCCGCCGTCGCCAGGTATCTGGCTCGCAAAGGCCTGCCGCGCGAAAAAGTGCTGGCGGCGATCGTCCGGATCATGGAAAAAACATAGATGTCTGAATGCGAATCCGTTGCCGCGGCCAAACGAAATGTGAAATGTGCGATTGATGAAGTCGCCGGACAACTCGGCAATACAGCGGCGGTGTGCCGCAAATGCTATATCCATCCCGAAGTGATCGAATCCTATCTCGATGGAACGCTGGCAAATGCCGCTAAAAAGAAGCCACACAAAGCAACCGCGCGGCGTGGGCTCACTTCCGAGGAAATCGGCATGGTGAGCTTTTTGCAGAATAGAACCGCACGCGTTCAAGAAAAAGAATAATTGCCATTCGCAAACCTAAGGGCGATTTTCTTTATTGGTATAGAATGAAACATATCATGCGGTGGGATGACCTCCTGTGATGCCATAGATTTCACCACTCACATAGCTCGATTGCTGAGATGCAAGCAGCACATAGGTGGCCGCCAATTCCGCGGGTTGACCCGGTCGGCCCATCGGAACATCTTTGCCGAAAGTCACCAACTTCTCAGGCGACTGTCCACCGCTCGGTTGGAGGGGTGTCCAAATTGGGCCCGGCGCCACTCCATTGACGCGAATCCCTTTGGAAATCAATTGCTTGGACAATCCCTTGATAAAGATCGCAATCGCCCCTTTGGTCATCGCATAATCCAGGATGCCTGGCGATGGATCATACGCATTGATCGAAGTCGTACAGATGATCGATGCCCCAGGATTCAAATGCGGAAGTGCGGCTTTGGTGATCCAGAACATCGAATACACGTTGGTGCGAAACGTGGCGTCGAATTGTTCGGTGGAAATGTCCGTGATGGATTCCTGGTAGACTTGCTTGGCGGCATTGTTGACCAGAATGTCCAGGCCGCCGAGGGCGCTTACGGCGTCGGCGACGAGCTTTTGGCAGAAGGATTCATCGCGAATGTCGCCGGGCAAGGTGATTGCTTTACGGCCTTCGCCGCGAATCAATTCAATCACCTCCTTCGCATCGGGCTCTTCGACGGGAAGATACCCAAATGCCACATCCGCGCCTTCGCGAGCGAATGCGATGGCAGCGGCGCGGCCTATCCCCGAATCACCGCCGGTAATTAATGCTTTTCGACCTGCTAATTTTCCAGAACCCTTATAGCTCGTCTCGCCATGATCCGGGCGAGGGTCCATTTTCGACGCCAACCCGGGCGCATTCTGGTGCTGAGGCTTAAATGGCGGTTTGGGATATTGGATTAATGGATTTTGCATGGCGAGTGCGCTGTTTACCGCGGCGTCAGTATTTTCCTTTGTTTTTGCGCCTTGCGCCGACTCGATTGACATCAACATGGGCGCGGCTAAGAAGCCAGCGCCGGCGGCGACAATCTTCCGACGTGAATGAAGCGATTGATCGCGATCCATAATTCATCTCCAAAAGATTCAAAGGATTTAAGGAAACGATTTCAGTCCCCATGGGGCAGTAAGCCATCCATCAAACCCTTTACGGCTTGTTTCATGATTCCGGCTGTATTGGGATCACCCTTCAGAACCGTAGCAGCGAAGTTTTTTGCCTGCTTCAAGGTAATATGAGGCGGCAATGGGGGCACATCAGGATCAGTGATCGCTTCGATAATGACCGGTCGATCGGAATGGAGAGCTTCATCCCACGCGTCTCCGACGGCATCGGGGTGATCTACGTGGATTCCGCGTAGGCCACACTCTTCAGCGAAATGCGCGTATGGAAAATCGGGAAGATCCTGACTTGCTTCAAATTTGATGTCGCCGGTCATGATGCGTTGTTCCCATGTCACCATGTTCAAATCGCGATTGTTCAGGACGAGGGCGATCCAGCGGGGGTCGCTCCATTCCTTCCAATACTTGCCCACGGTGATGCAGGCGTTCAGGCCATTCATCTGCATCGCGCCGTCGCCGGTGAGGGCGATGGCGACTCGCTCAGGGAAACAAAACTTTGCGGCAACTGCATAAGGCACGGCCGGGCCCATCGAGGCAAGGTTGCCCGAGCCGCTGGCCATCATTCCGCGACGGGTTTTGATATCGCGCGCGTACCAATTCGCGGCTGTGCCGCTATCGGCGGAGAGAATGCAGTTGTCCGGCAAACGCGACGACAGTTCCCAGAAGACACGCTGCGGATTAAGCGGATTGGCGCTCTCCATCGCTTGCGCTTCCACGATTTTCCACCAGCTCGCGGTGTTTTCGATGACTTTTTTCTGCCAGGAGCGATTCTCTTTTCGTTTAAGCAGCGCCCGCAACGCAATAAGCGTCTCACGTGCATCGCCTTTCAGCGCAATATCCATCGGATAGCGCAGGGAGAGCATTCGTCCGTCAATATCGATCTGCACGCCTTTGCATTGGCCCTCCTTGGGATAAAATTCTCCGTATGGGAAGCTACATCCCACCACGAACAGCGTGTCGCACGCCTGAATCATGTCCCAGGTGGCCTTAGTGCCAAGCAATCCAATGTGGCCGGTGCAAAACGGTACGTCATCGGGAACGGCAGCTTTGCCAAGCCAGGATTTAGCGATGCCGGCCCCTAGCAATTGTCCTACCTCAAGCACTTCATCGGTTGCGCCTAGGGCACCAGCTCCCACGAGCATGGCTACTTTTTCGCCAGCGTTGAGAATTTCTGCGGCCTTACGCAAATCCCCTTCCTTCGGGATGACTCGCGGCTCCCAATATCCCACGCCGGAATGCACGCTATCGTGGGTTTGGGGCGGATTTGGAATTGCTGATTCTTCCTGAATATCCTTCGGAAGTATCACGCAAGTGACTGTTCGCTGATCCTTAGCGATTCGGAAAGCGCGATCGATCGCATGCCGAGCGGCGGCGGCATGGGAGACAATGGTGACGAATTCACCGGCCACATCTTTGAAAAGATTATGAAGATCGACTTCCTGCTGAAACGCACTGCCCAGAACGGTGGTCGCACTCTGCCCAACAATCGCAACCACCGGCTGATGATCCATTTTCGCGTCGTAGAGGCCATTGAGAAGATGAATCGCTCCCGGCCCACTGGTACCAAGACAAACGCCGATTTCACCGGTGAATTTGGCGTGTGCGCAGGCCATGAACGCCGCCATCTCTTCATGCCGGACTTGAATGAAGCGAGGCAAATCTTTGGCCTTGCGAAGTGCCGCCATTAATCCATTGATCCCGTCGCCGGGGTATCCGTAGATCCTCTGCACACCCCAATCGACCATGCGCTTCACAATAAAATCGCCGACGGTTTCGGACATCAGACAATCCTTCGCGAGTTGGCTGAACCGATATTTTAAGCCTGCTCAGTCTTCGCCGGGAACGGACGATTTTCGGAAAATATTGGTCTCCTTCAATTGGCGAATGAACTCTCGGGCGTTTTCAATCGCATGCCCGCCAAAATCATTGTTGAAATATGCCCACACTCGTTTGGGTTTGTATTCACCAACTCGGTTGGTCCATAATGCGATTTCCTCTGCGGTGTAATCGTGACGATACCAACGCTTGAGCCCATGAAAGCGGATATATACTTCATCGCTCGTCTGAACCAGGTCATCCGGCAAGTTAGGCGCGCTGCAGGAGCAAAAGATGATCTTTGCTTTCTTGAACGCGAGAAAGACCCGCTCGTTCCACCAGCTTTTATGACGGAATTCGACAACGTTGCGTTGGCTCGGATTGAGCTGGTCAAGGATGCGTTTAAGTCGTGCTGGGCTGTAATGAAAGCTGGGAGGAAGTTGGAAGAGAAAACAACCCATGTGAGGTTTAAGCAGGCGGTCGATCAACATAAAGTCTTTCACGAGTTCAGCGGTTCTCACAAATTGCTTTACATGAGTGATCAATTCGCAGACTTTGACGCTATAGAAAAACTGTCTCTCCTGCGCTTGGCGAACCCACGATTGAACGGTGGCAAGAGTAGGCCAGGAATAGAACGGGGCGTTTAATTCGACCGTATCGAATTGCGCCGAGTAATGTGAAAACCATTCTTTGATTGGCATTCTCGGCGGGTAGAAATGGTCTTTCCAATCCCAATAAAACCAGCCAGAACATCCGACATTCAAATAGGGGATAGGATTTTGATCGCTTTTAATGTTAATTCCTGCGAGTCGCGCCACATGCATTTTCTTGGCGCGTCCGACATTGGCTTCGCGTTGCTTCGCACGGCGTTCAGGCCGCCGGGCGCGGTATTCTTCTGGCGAAAGTAGTGTTTTCTTTGCTTTCACCACTCAACTCTGTCCCAACAGTTCCCGCACAAATCTCACCTGTTCGGGATTGGAAGACGATCGCTTGAGGAATTGTTTCAACAATTCGCGTGATTCATCAGCAAGCACGTCACCCAGAATTCGTGGCATCTGGCTGTCGGGGCTGACCGGCGGACGAACCCTTTCGCGCCCGCCGTCCATCGGCGCACAAAGCCCGAATAGAATCGTATCAACGGCAGCTTCCATGGATGCACCCAAGCACATAACGCAGGGTTCGAGAGTCGAAACAACAATCAAATCTCTTGCATCGGTAGCTATCTTTCCCGCAGTACGGCTGAACGCCACCATTTCCGCATGCGCGGTTTTGTTTTGGGAGACGTTTAACTCGTTATGTCCGCGGGCAATAACCACACCATCGCCGCGAGCAATTACACAGCCGATCGGCACCTCGCCGTGCTCCAAGCCTTGTTTCGCCACCATTAGTGCTTCCCGCATGAGGGATTCGATGATTTTCTGCGTGAGAACAGCGCTTCCCGGAGAGGCGATACGGAGGGCATCGTCGAGACTAGCAGCCATATCTGCGGGGTCGCGATAGACCTTCCGCATGCCAGTTGCACGAAGCGTCTTCGCGTCGTTCATCCCCCCGCATGTAACACCGAGGCAGACCAAGCCTCCGTCTCGTGCGGCATCCGCATCGAAGGGGGTGTCACCGACCATCGCGCATTGGGCGGGAGATAGGCCGAGCTTTTCAATGGCCGCTTGAATGATATGTGGAGCCGGTTTGCTTTCTTTCGCATCGTCACCGGTCGTTATGGCGTCGAAATATTCAGTCCAATCCACGCCGGCGCTTCGTTGGGTGGTTTGCAGTTCACCTTTTTTGCTCGATGTCGCAATCGCAAGCTTTAAGCCGCGCTGTTGGAGTTGCATTAAGAGCGCTGCCACCCCCGGAAAGAGTCGAAGGCGAGTGGACTCAGCAATTTTAGTGAATACCTCTGTGCTGGCCTTGCGCAATGAATCACCATCGCGTTTTTCTATCTCCTCGCCCAGGATAGAAGGCACAAGTTTGTCCCCACCTTTTCCCATTTCAACGGCGATTCGATCTCGTGAGACATTGTATTGGTGTTTCTTAAGCGCGCTGATCCACGCGTCTACGTGCGCTGGATTGGAATCGACCAGCGTCCCGTCCACATCGAAAATCATCGCACTCAAGGCCATAACATTCCGTAGGGCGAACCTGTAGATTCGGAAGTGGTTTCAATCTTCCGTCGGGAACTTCTTTTCAATCTTTCGCCAGTGCTCCAGATCGACAATTTTTTCAAAGGTCTTCATGTCTACGGCATGTTCTACCTCTAACGGTCTACCGGAACGAAGATCGCGGGCTGCACTTTGAATCGCATGAGTACTTCGAAAAAGAATCGACGTGGGATAAAGGATCATGGAGAATCCCATCTCACCGAATTGTTCGGGTGGCAGCCAGGGTGTTTTGCCGCCGTTCTCCAGAATACTGGTGGCGAGCGGCGTTCCCTTGAATGCTTTCCCGATCGCCTGAAGCTGCTCGACGGTTTCGGGGCCTTCAATATAAATGCCGTCTGCGCCGGCTTTCAGATATTTTTCGCCCCGCCGCAGTACACTATCTAGGCCCTCTGGATTAATCGCATCGCTGCGCGCGAGAATAAAAAACTCGCGATCCGATTTGGCATCTACTGCCGCCTTGATTTTGTTGACCATTTCTTCCGTGGGCACCACCTTCTTGTTATCCATGTGACCGCACTCTTTGGGGGCTTGCTGATCTTCGATAAACAACGCTTGGATGCCGAGGCCTTGGTAGGCTCGAACAGTATAAGTGATGTTTTTCGCATCACCGTATCCATCATCTGCGTCCACCATGATGGGAAGCGAAGTGGCGGCCATGATGTCTTTCACCGCGGCATATCGTTCGGCGAAATGAGTAAGGTTGATATCCGGTATTCCATGCCGACTTCCCTCGACAGCGAACCCGCCGATTTGCAGGGCAGCGAATCCAGCTTGCTCAATGATGCGCGCGCTAAGCGCATCGTGAGCGACCGGTAACAATAACGGGGATTCTTTTTTTAAAGCCTTTTTCCAAGAGATTCGTTCACTGGCGACGTGTTGCATATTTCTTATTTAACTAAAACGATCAATTCTGTGAGCGCAAATTGCGTCGCGAAATTTGTCACGTTAAATACACATTGATCGTGATTTTGAGAACGCACCCTTCAGTCTTTCACACGTGTAGTTGACAGCTTCTTTCGCTTCATAGACTCCCGCGCCGGTGCCAAAGAATTCATGAGTGACTTTGTCGAAATTGCGATAGCGCATGTTAATCATGTTCGGGCGCGACCGCGTTCAGATTAAAAGCGAAGTTCCGCCGTCGACGTAAATTTCAACGCCGGAGACATGGCGGCTCAGATCGCTGGCCAAGAAAAGACATACATCCGCCACTTCGTCCGGATTGCCTTCTCCATGTCCAATTCCCGGAGCCCCATGCGGCATCTTCACCGAGACCGTGATCTTTCTAGTCCCTCGCTTTTTCGCCGTTGCAGGGGCGGCTCGGCGATGAATACTGGCGTCTGTGGCATCTGGGTTTGCGGTGGTTAGTTTTACGTTGGCGTGGAGAGCGAGCGATGAGATTGCGCTCGCGTCGGCGCGGCAGCGCAATTGGTTCGGCAATGGATCTCCGGTTAGTCGCGGAGCTCAGTGCGTTCACTAAGAACACGCTGGCGCCATCGCTTCCTAATCTCCAGCAAATTGCCGCTCGTCCCGTATACAAGAAGCGAGGAACGATCGAACCCCGATTGGACCTCGATGTTCTTACGGCCATGTTGGGTGTTGTCCCATGCCTTGTCGAAGTCACCGAGCAAACTGAGCATAATGCATGGAATCAGCTTTGGCGACAGGTGGTCCAACTGCTAGTTGAGCGCGCTAGACCTCCACATTCAAACGGTGATACCGACGACGATCAGCATAATTCGCTTCCATACGATGATGAGCGAGATCTTCTTGGGCTAATCGCACGCTCGATCTCCCGAATGCGCGAGGACGATCAACCGGAGTTGCTCTGGCAACCGTTGCTGTCCCTTCCGGATGCAAGTCGCCATTGGGTCGAAGCGTTCCTGCAGGATTGGCTGAGTATTCCGCTTCGTCCAGATCAAATTCCTGATGTGTTCAGCCGGGAATGGGCGCGAATGTACCAGTTTTGCAGTGAATCAGCAATCTGGAACTCACACTCACACGAGCGCGCATCATTGCGCCAGAAGCTGTTGGGCATTGGAACTATTGCGGCACGGTACTGGGGCAGCGAACACCGTGACTTGGTGGCGAACATGATCGATCGCTATAAGACGTACGCAGATTCCGAGCTATCGGAACAGTCCCGTTTGGCTGATTTCTGCACCTTCTTGTGCTACGACGCCGCCGGGGCCCTGCTGTTCCCGGCAATTCAATGGATTGCGAAATCGGATTGGATTCCGGACCCAAAGAACTGGTGGCGCGATCACAATCGAGAAGCCGTTTGCAGATTCCTCAACCGCACGTGGAACAATCATGAAGCGACTTTGCGCGCCGACGCACAAGCGCTCACGGCATTCAGAACCATTCTTGCGGCAATGACAGCTTGCCGAGAACCGATTGCGCTGGAGCTACAAGATCGGATGGCACGTGGCGATGCGTTGTGATATCCGTAGGCACTGCTCTGCCGTCGCCACCTACTCGGGCTTGGCGTTGGAATCAACGCACGGGAGAAACGTGTTAAACCTAGTCCTGGCGACGGGTTATTTGCGTCGGCTATTGGAGAATGTCAGCGTGGTTCGTTTTTTTGAGCAAACATCACTCGGCAATTTTGGCAGAGTTTCAAAACTCGTTGAATCGAGCAGCCTTGATGCTGCTGCATAATCCTCAAAACCATTCCCCCCGGGGGAGGATTCCGGCGGGGGTTAGGGTCGCCCAGCAGCTCTGAAACAAAACACCCCGCTCCTGCGGGGTGTTCGTCTGATCGGTTGATCTGCAAGCGGATGTTTACGCCTGCTTCTCTGGCATGGTCTTTGGACGACTGCCACGGATATCGATCAAGTGCTTTTCGACTCGGCCAAGACGCTTGATGATTTCGTCGAGCTTCTCCATGGCGGTCAAAGCCATAGGCTTCTTAGCGCTCTCGTTGTTTGTGTTCATGATGATGTATGTCTAGTTACGCCGTGTGCCGGTTTTCAGGGTTCACAAATTAAAGGCCTCCTCGTGAGATGGATGTATCACCCATCACCTCACGGAGGAGGCCATGACGTTCAACGATTATTTGCTGGAGTTGTTCTACCTCATCGACTGCGAACTTGCAGCATTGAATCTGGCCGATTTGCGAAAACGCGGCCCGGATCCCTGGCTGCACGACAGCGAAGTCATCACGATGGAACTGGCCGGAGAGTTCCTGAAGATCGATACGGATAAAGGGATCTGGCAGCACTTCCGCCGTTATCACCTCGCCGAATTCCCTCAGCTTGCCTGGGTCGATCGCACGCGATTCGTCCGCCAGTCGGCGGATCTGTGGCGTGTCAAGCAACTGCTGCGGAAGCGACTGGCCACTCGGCTGCCCCAGGTCGATCCGGTGGTCGGCCGGTTGTTGTGGATCTTCG
>DATAPK010000141.1:0-11812 GCA_036265245.1 Tepidisphaeraceae bacterium
GAGAGGGGGATTTTTGAATACCTTTTGGATCGGTGGGAATGGGATGGGGGGACGATGCTGGTGAGCGCGCCGGGGGTGGAGGTGGGGGCGGGGGCGGAGCGATTTGATCGGCAGGCGTGCGATCCGGTCTCGGCAGTTGGGCCATTGCGGGGGATTCTTACGGCACTGGAAAATTTTTCGGATGAATTGGTGATTGTGGCGACGGTGGATATGCCGGGGATTTCGAGGGGGCAACTCGAGTGGATTGCGGGGGAAATGAGGGGGCGAGCGGGGGTTTTGGGGATGATGATGTCGCGAGAAACGGCGGAGGGAAAACAGGTGGAACCCTTCCCGTCTGTCTACCGGCGAGAGGCGATTCCGACGATCCAAGGACAGCTCGCGCAGGGGCGGCGGTCGGTGCATGGGCTGCTGAATTGCCAAGGGTTTATGTCGATTGAAGCGCCGGCGGATTGGGCGGCGGGGACTTGGGCGAATCTGAATACGCCGGGGGATTTGCGCAACTTCTGTGAGAATCTGTAGTAATTGCATGAGAGTCGGTGGTAATATCCGCCGCGGCGGTGCAGATTTGGGGTCTAAACATCATCGATCTGGGGATTCTGCTCGGGTTTCTTGTAGCAATCCTGGCAGTGGGCGTCTTCGTTTCCCGGGGGGTAAAACAGGAGTCGGATTTTTATCTGGGGGGAAGGCGGCTGGGGGCGGCGCTTCAGTTCTTTTTGAATTTTGGGAATGCGACGGACACCAATGGCGCGGTGGTGATGGCGGCGGAAGTGTTTCGTCAGGGTGTGGGGGGAATGTGGCTGAGCTTACAGACGCTGTTCATCACGCCATTTTTTTGGTTTACGCAGCCTTGGTTTCGGCGGGCGCGCGTGATCACGATGGCGGATTTGTTCATCGATCGATTTAAGAGCAAAGCGGTGGCATCGTCTTATGCGGCGTTCAATATTTGCATCGCGCTGCTTTTGCTGGGCGGGGGGAATTTGGGCACGTATGCGGTGTGCGCGGCGATGGTGGTTAAACCGGAGGCTGCTTACACGCAGGCGGACCGGGATAGTGTGAATGGGTATAAGGAATATGAACAATTGAAGGCGCTGGCGTCGCGCTCGCCGGATCAGGATCGGCGGTTTGAAATATTGGGAAACATCAACAAGCGCGGCGGGCTCAGCTCATCGATTCCATTAGTGAAGCCTCTGCCGTTTTACATTTGTTATTGCCTGATCGTTGCGATCTACATCATTCTGGGCGGGCTGAAGGCGGCGGCGATCACGGATGCGGTGCAGGGGATTTTGATTCTGGTCATGTCGATCATCCTGATCCCGATTGGGTTGAAGCATGTGGGGGGATTTAGCGGGCTGCATGCGATGTTGCCGGCGAGCACGTTTCATTTGGTGGGGACGGCGGCGTCGAGTGAGTATGCGTGGTATTCGATTGTGGCGATCACGCTGGGCAGCCTGATTCAGATCATCGGGTTGCAGCACAATATGTCGGCGGGTGGATCGGCGACGAATGAGGATACGGCGCGCTTTGGAATGATCACCGGCGGATTCACGAAGCGAATTGTATTGATCGGTTGGATGTTCTGCGGGTTGCTGGCGATTGCGCTGTTGAGAGACAAGCTGGCGGTGAGCGAGAACGATCGTGCGTGGGGGAGTTTATCTGTTTTGCTGCTTGGGCCGGGGCTGATGGGATTGATGCTGTCGGGGATGTTGCTGGGGCACATGCCTTCGGTGGGGCTGACGTCGGTGGCGGTGTCGGGATTGGTGACGCGAAACATTTATGAGCCGCTGTTTCCGGGGAGATCGCAAAAACATTATCTGCGCGTGGGGCAGGCGTGCATTGCGATCGTGCTGGCGCTGTCGATTATTATCGCGATGACTTCATCGAGCGTGCCGTCGCTGATGAAGACGATGATCACGTTCAACACGTTCTTCGGGGCGGTGGTTTTTCTGATTTTTTTCTGGAGGCGGCTGACGGCACCGGCGATTTTGATTTCGCTGGCGATCTGGGTGGGGTTGATCGGCGTGGTTCCGTTGATCGTGCCGATGTTTTCAAGCCTGCAAAGGAATCCGAGGCTGGTGCTTCAGACGGATGCGCATGTGGTGCAGGTTGATGCGCCGGCGACGGCGGCGGACGTGGAGGCGGGCCGGGCGAAAGCGGTGAATCAGATTATTCCGGTCGATCATACCGTCGCGCCGGTGGGATGTTTCTTTGAGACGGTGGCGAGGATCGATCCGAAGAATCCGGATGCGGGGTATGAAGGATTGGGGCGATTTTTCACGGAAAATTATGTGCTTTATTTGATCGGGGTGCCGGTGCAGAGATTCACGCCGGCAGGGATTGTGACGGCGCGGTGGCTGTTTGATGGATTGTTTCCGTTTGTCTGCCTGATTTTTTTCAGCCTGGTGACGAAGCGGACGGCGGTTGAGCGGGCGGATGGTTTTTATGTGAAGTTGAAAACGCCGGTGGCGGCGACTCCCGAGGAGGATCGGGAAGAGGTTGCGCGAAGTTATCAGGAGCCGCATCGCTTCGATCATTTGAAGCTTTTTCCGTGGTCGAACTGGGAGTTTACGAAGTGGAGTAAGAAGGATTTTGTGGGGTTTTTTGGTTGCTGGGTGGTTGTGGGGGTGATTTTGGGATTTTTGTATGTGGTGTTGCATTTGGGGAGTTAAAGGTTTTTGAGAAGTGCTAAACCGCAAGCGGTGAAGTGAGGTCATTGAAATGAAAACGATTTTTCACTTCGGATCATCGATTCTTTTTCTGTTCTTTACGTTGGACGTTTGTGCGCAGAGCGCGCAGGTGAATTGGTTGGATTCGAGTGCGCCGGATTTATCGACGGGGGTGAGTTTTGGGGTGCCGTGGGCAGAGGGGAAACTTCAGAAGGATACGAAGTTAAGTTTGGTGGATGGGAAGGGGCAGGGAGTGGCGGTGCAGAGTTGGGCGCTGGCGTATTGGCCGGATGGGTCGTTGAAGTGGACGGGGGAGGCGATCAGCGCGGAGGCGGGGTTGGCGGGGCCTTTGAAAATAGTGGCGGGGGAACCGGCGGCGGCGAAGTCGGGTGTGAAAGTCGATCAGACGAATGATGCGATTACGATCGATACGGGGGCGATTGTTTGCCGCATCTCCAAATCCGGCTCAGCGCTGATCGATTCGATTTCGATTGGGGATAAAAAGATCGCGTCGAATGGCAAGCTGGTTTGCACGCTGGAAGATCGGTCGGAATATGAGACGAAGCGCATCACGCGGGAGGAAGATTTTGCCAGCAAGATTGATTCGGTGACGGTGGAGCAATCGGGGCCGGTGCGGGCGGTGGTGAAGGTCACGGGGAAGCATCAATCGACGACAACGGATCGGGCGTGGCTGCCGTTTGTGGTGCGGTTTTATTTTTTCGCGGGGCTGGATTCGATCAAGGTGGTTCACACGTTTATTTTTGACGGGGATCAGGAGAAGGATTTCATCAAGGGGCTGGGGATTCGGTTTGACGTTCCGATGCGGCAGCAGTTTCAGAATCGGCATGTGCGGCTCGCGGGCGAGACGGGGATGTTTGCCGAGCCGTTGCAAATCATCTCGGGGCGGCGGCTTCCTTCTCGTGATTTGTATCAGCAGCAGGTTGCGGGGAAGCAGGTGCCGGATGCGGGGCAATCGCAGACTCGCGGCAATTTTGCGGGCATGGCGGTTTGGGATGCGTACAAGCTCGTGCAAATCACGCCGGATGGATACACGATTGAGAAGCGGACGAATCCGAAGAGCACGTGGGTTCGCAGCGCGGGCGGGACGCGGGCGCTGGGGACGGCGTTTGTCGGCGACACCAGCGGCGGGTTGTCGATCAGCATGAAGAATTTCTGGCAGGAGGCGCCGACGGAAATTGAGATTGAGAAGGGTTCGACGGATTCGGCGGAGCTGACGTTGTGGTTGTGGTCGCCGGATTCGCCGGCGATGGATATGCGGCACTATGACGTGAAGGGGCATGGGCTGGAGATGGCGTATGAGGATTGGCAGCCGGGGTTCAGCTATGCGACGGGCGTGGCGAGGACGAATGAAATTACGCTGCGTGCGTTCAATGAAGTGCCGGCGAATGAGGAGTTGCTGAAGCTGGCGAAGGAGACGGGGAAGACATCGCGGCTGGTTTGCTCGCCGGAGTATTTTCATTCGATTCCGGTTTTCGGGATCTGGAGTTTGCCGGATCGATCGAACCCGGCGAAGGTTGCGATTGAGGATCAGCTCGACAAGGCGATCACATTTTATCAGGGGCAGATCGAGCAGCGGCGGTGGTATGGGTTCTGGGATTTTGGCGATGTGATGCACACGTATGACGCGGGGCGGCATGAATGGCGATATGACTTGGGCGGATTTGCGTGGGCGAATACGGAGCTAGAACCGAATTTGTGGTTGTGGTACAGCTTTTTGCGCTCGGGGCGTGCGGATATTTTTCGGATGGCGGAGGCGATGACCCGGCAGACGCAGGAGGTGGATGTGTATCACCTTGGCAAATTTGCGGGGCTGGGGTCGAGACACAATGTGGTGCACTGGGGTGACGGGGCGAAGGAGCTTCGGATCAGCCAGGCGCTGTTGAAGCGGCCTTATTATTATCTCACGACTGACGAGCGCACGGGCGATTTGATGAACGAGGTGATCGACGCGGATGAGAAGCTGGTGGATGTGGATCCGATGCGTGAGATTGAGCAGCCGACGAAATATCCGACGCACGCGCGGTTTGGGCCGGACTGGCTGGCGGCGTGTGCGAATTGGTATACGGCGTGGGAGCGGACGGGGGATGTAAAATATCGCGATCGGATTATCACGGGGATGAAGTGTTTGGCGGCGATGCCGCACAAATTGTTTTCGGGGCCGAGCTATGGGTATGACCCGAAGACGAAGATGCTTTATCAGATTCACAACCAGGTGGATGTGCCGACGCTGGCGGCGTTGATGGGCGGGCCGGAGTTGTGCTTTGAGATGAATCCGGTGATTAATTTGCCGGAATGGAATGACGCGTGGCTAAATTATTGCCGGTATTTGCAGGCTCCGCCGGAGGAGCAGCGGCCGGCGATCGGGGGCGCGGTGACGAATGCGCATAACCCGACGTTTGCGAAGATGACGGCGTATGCAGCGCATGCGCTGAACGATCCGAAGCTGGCGGCGCGGGCGTGGGATGAATTGCTGGATCGCCGGGCGGCCGGGCGGTTTGATTCCAAGAGAATCGATAACGCGGACGTGCCCGCGCCGATTGATGAGATTCCGTTTGTGTCAACCAACGACACATCGCAATGGAGCTTGAACGCCATCGAGCTGCTGGAACTCGTGGGCAAGGATATTCCGAATCAGGCGCCTTCAACGCAGGAAGGGAACTGATGTTTGGACATCAATGATGATCGTCGTGGTGGTCATCCCAGTGATCATCGTGATGGTCGTCATGATGATCGTCGTGGTGATCCCAATGGTCATCGTGATGATCCCAATGGTCGTGATCATGATCGTGGTCGTGGTGATCAGGGCAGCCGGTGAGCAGACTGGCGGCGCCCAGGCTAATGATGGTCATCAGTAAGAATTGAAGGATTGCGATACGCTTCATGTCGATGCTCCTCAGTTGCCCCGGATTCGTTTTCAATTGATACCGTATGAGGGGGAAGGGGAATTGGCAACGGGAAATTTGCCAGGCCAGAACGGGAGATCGGATATAGCTACCCGCGCCGGCAAACGGGACATTTTGGATTTTGGATTGCGGATTTTGGATTGGAAATGCGGGTTATTTTCGATCTTTCAAATCCGAAATCTAAAATCCGCGATCCAAAATGGTTACATGCAATGCCCTGCTCTCCACAACCCAGTGACATCATTTGGGGTCGCTTTGCGTTGGGTTCGGCGCGAAAGTAATCTTTGCGATTATGCGGATTGCGTTTATTGGCGGATATGGGCATCACTATCTACGCCCGCTTCTGAAGGAGGCGGGGGTGGAGATTGAGCGGCCGGTGGCGTGGGCGGAGTCGGGGGCGGAGGATGGGGGCTCGTCGCGCATCAGTGAGTTCGCGGGGGATGTGAAGATCTATGACGATCCGATCAAGCTGCTTGATGATTACAGGCCGGATGTGCTGAGCGTCGGGGCGATTTATGGGCATAATGGAAAGTACATCGCGGAAGCGCTTGAACGCGGTGTTAAGCAGATCGTGAGCGACAAACCGATTGCGACAACGTGGGAGCAACTTAAGCGCATTGGGGAATTGACGCGGGATGGGTCGGCGAAGCTGCTGACGGAGTTTGACTTTCGCTCGCGGAAGGAATTTCGGGCGGCGCGCGATGCGGTGCGTGCGGGGCAGATCGGGCGGCCGGTGCTGGCGACGGCGCAGAAAAGTTATCGGTTTGGGCAGCGGCCTGGATGGTATAGCGATCGCGATCTTTTTGGCGGGCTAATGTTGTGGGTGGCTTCGCATGCGATTGACGCGATTCGGTTTACGACGGACCTTCGCTTTGAGCGCGTGGCGGGGCGCGGGGGGAATTTATCGCAACCTGGCTACGGCTCGATGGAGGATCATTGCGCCGCGCTTTTTGAATTGGAGGGCGGCGCGACGGGAATTGTTCATGCGGATTATCTTCGCCCCCCTGCTGCTGCGACGCATGGCGACGATCGAATTCGCGTTGCGGGGACGCAGGGAGTTATCGAGGTTAGAGGGGGTCGGTGCGTGCTTATCGGATCGGGCGGAGAGACGGATATCACGGAGGCTGCGCATCCGCAGGCGATTCATTTGGAATTGCTGGCGGCGTTGCGGGGTGAGGCGAGCGATTTATATAGCACGGAGCTTTCGCTGGAGCTTGCCGCGGTGTTGCTCTGTGCGCGGGATGCGCAGGATCAGAAGACGTGGATTGAGTGCGCTAAATAGCTCGCGCCGATTGGGGCTTTGCGAATTGGGGATTGACGCACTTGATCCGCGAAGCCGCAAGCGGCGATTATTGTTTTGATGCGGCGAACTCGAGAAAATTGCAAAACATCTTTCTTGCCACTTCTGCTGGGGCTTCTTTTGAATTCAGGTTGTCGCAAATATCCAGTGTTGAGACGATGATTTTTCCCTTGCCGCAGGGGATGATTCCGACGGCGGTGCCGAGGGATATTGGGGAGCAGTGATAGGCGCCGGCGATGAGTTCCTCGCCTTCCAAGAGCAAACCATATCGGGCGTTGCCGTTGCGAACGACGGCTTGATAAGGCCAATCCATCGCGCAATTCACGGGCAGGTCTTTGAAGAGCGGATGCGATTTGACGAACTGCTCGCCGCCGAGCCAGGTGCGGCCGATGGTGAACGTGCCGTTGTATTCGATCTGCGTATTTTTCTTGATCAAATCCATCCAGGTGTCGGCGCGATCGAGGATCAGGAGCGTCGTGCCTTGGTTATGAACGCGATCGATCAGCTTTTGGGGATCGGGCGGATCGACTTCGGGGATTGCCCATGAGAGTTGGCAATGGCCTGCCCCTTTATATTTGCGAAATTCCAACGTCACGGGCGTCGCCTTGCCTGCCTGTAGATCGACACGCACGCGGTTGACCTGGGCATCTTTGCTCTTGAGCTTATCGAACGCCTCGTTTCCGTTGATGATCAAGCGCACGCCGCTGCTGCTTTTGACGACGAGGGTGTAGGTTCCGGTCACGGGGGGGAGAATCTGGCCTTCGAATCGCACGTCGTAATTTTCCACGACCGCGGCCGACGGGTCGGGAAGCGCGCCTTCTTCGACGTCGATCTTCATGGTTTTGTCGGTGCGCAGGTAAACTTGCTGATCGAAAGAGCGGCCATTGAGAAAGGTTGTTTGCACGCCGCCCTTCTTGCCCGCAGGGTCGATCCATTGCTCTTCAGGAATATCCGTGGCATCACCCTCGTTGGGCGGGCGCGCGGCGACGACGCAATCCAATGGGCCGAGGTTGTCGGTGTATTTGGCGGGCTCGGATTGTTTTTCATTTTTTAGAAATCGCGCGATGCGTTGACCGGCCTCCCAGATTGCGGCGTTGGCGGGGATTTTGTCGGTTTTCCAATCGACGGCGAAGATTTGGTCGTCGCCGGAAGCGATTGTTTTGCCAAAATCATCAACCAGATTTGCCTCAATGCGGAAGAATCCGGTGGCACCGAAGACGGGAATTCTGACTGCTTCGGATAGCAGTTGTCCGTAAATGTCGCCGCCTGTGACAGAGACGGGGATGTTTTTTGATAAGACGACATCGCCTGCGGCATTTTTCGCGGCGACTTTTAAGGAGTAGGCGCCCTTTACATCCTTTTCGTTGACGAGATAGAAATCGACGAGCACCTCGCCGGGGATTTGGACGATTTGATCGCGCGGCTTGACCGCGACGTACAGGGGCTGGTTGTATTTGGCGATCAGATTTGGATCGCCCTTGGGGTTGCGGAAGCAATCGACGATGCCGGAATGATCTTCGATGATCTCGGCCTCCCAGCCGTTGACGGCGTAGCCGTCGTTGGCGTTGCAGATGCGAACGTTCTCGATTTTTCGGCCCTGGTGATACATTGAGATGTTGCCCATGGAGACGGTGAACGATTCGACGGTTGGGAAGGCGGAGCGGAGATTTTTGTGGTCTAAGAAGTCGTTGAACTTTTTGTACCAATCGAGATAGACCGCGCCATCCCAGCCTAATTGCGGGGAAGCATCGAGGGTGGTTTTGATTTCCTGTAAGCGCGGAGGCGTGGAGATGGCGCCTTCTTCGCCGTCGTAAAGGATTTCTTTGAGGTTATCACTGCGGGCGTAAAACTTGGACGGATCTTTGTAGAGGCTTTGTTGCCAGGTTTCGGGGCCGCCGGCGCGGTGGAAATCGAACCATCCGTGCATGTGGACTTGGGGATCGAAGGGGCGCATGTGCATTTTGGGGGGCTCGTCGATGTTTGGGGCGCTGGCCCAGGCGGAAGTGTGGACGATCGTTCGGCTGGGGTCGATGCCGTGGGCGTCGGTCAGGTCTTGAATGTGATGATCGAGAATCGTTTTGTCGGTGCGTGCGCCGCCGCTGTCCCAGCCTTCGTTGATCATGTTGAAGATGACGACGGAGGGGTGATTGCGGTCGCGTTGGACCATGCGGAGGAATTTTTCGCGGCAGATGGCGTGGGCGAAGGGATCGCTGTCGCCGGAGACGTATCCGCCGGGCTCTTCAAAAATCAGCAGGCCGAGTTCGTCGGCTTTTTCCATGCTGATCGGATGACCGATGGTGCGGTGGAAATTCAGCATGTTTTGGCCGAACTGTTTGGCGGCGCGAATTTCCTTTTCGGCCATCTCGGAGGTTGGGAAGATTCCGGTGATTGGCCAGAATCCCCAACTGATGGCGGTGCGGAGGACGATGCGCTTGCCGTTTAGGCGAAACATCGCATTGGTGTCGATCCCTTCGGGGGCGAACCAGCGGAAACCCATGACGCGCTGATCGGAATCTGTGTCGGCGGATTTTTCCTGGAGCGCCGCGTGGCATAGGTACAGATTGGGATGATCGAGATCCCATAGCTTGGCATCGGGGGCGGCGAGCTTTAGTTCGACGTGGTTTTCGCCGGGTTTGAAGGTCTGATTTTTCAATTCCTGGCGGGCGATTTCGGTGGAAGGGTTATTTTTGTCTCGCACGCTTACCAGCACATCGCGATGCACTTGCTGGTCGGTTGTGTTTTGGATGGTGAGCAGTGCGTTGACGGTTGTGACGGCCGGGGTGTTTTGGACGTAGAGATCGTCGATATAAACGGGATCGCATTCGATGAGTTTGACTCGTCCGGTGATTCCGCCGAAGCCGTGGCTGGAGGGGATTTTGTAGTGGCCCCATTGGAAGCCGGAGCCATCGTGCCAGTCGAAATTTCCGCCGGCGTCGGTGATGCGCACGGCGAGTTGGCAATCCTGGCCGGGCTTGGCGACGTTGGTGGCGTCGGCTTGAAAAGGCGTGTTGGCGATGACGTCGTAGCCGATGAGTTGATGATTCAAATAAATCTCAGCGCGCAGGCGGGTGGATTCGAATCTCAGCAAAATGCGCTTTGGCGAGGTGGACGCGGGAATGTGGATTGTGCGATACCACCAGGTGACGCCTGTGATGTCTCCGTCGGGCCCTTCGCCGTGCTGGAGGTATTGCTCTGCGGTGCCGGGGACGGAAACAGGGAGTGCCTCTTTTGAATCCAGCACTGGCCAGCCGCCGCTGGGTGGGTTGTTCGGGAGTTTCGACAAATCCACGGGCGGCAAAAAGAGCGCGTCATCCTGCCAATTGGCCGAGGCATCTCGCCAGAGTTTCCATCCCGGGCCGCTGAGATCGACTTCGCTGCGCCCTTCCTGCGCCAGCGCGGGGGCCGGAGCAATGATGCGGGTTAGCAAGAAGACGCCAAGCAGAGTGAGGTGGATCGATCGATTCATTTCATTCCTCGCGCGATGTTGAAACCGTGGGGATGGTACAGGAAAGATTGAGAGGAAAAAAAAGCCGCGTCGGGTGCCGAGGCAGGGGGGGAACCTCAGCGGGGATAACCGACGCGGCAGGTAATATTATTACCGCTGCTTCTGATATTTCCATGATGATTATTGCGGATTAAGAGTTTTTTCCGTTCGCCGGGGATGGGGCGGCATGCTATAGATTCCCGGACCAGGAGGCGCTATATGTATCCGGTGTTTCAGCCCCTCGAATCGCGTGTCTTGTTTTCAGCCCAAAAAGTCCTGTTTATTCGCGGCGGATCGGGTACGGGTGGATTTTTTGATGGGGGGACGCTGGCGCAACGAGACGAGGAACTATCAGATATCAACAATCTATCCACAAAAAGCGGCAATCATGGGTGGGGTGAACTTGGGAACCTGCTTAGGTCCGATAACTTTGCCCTGACCGAAATGATCGAAACGGGCGGCAAGCCGGTCGATCTTACGAAGATCAATCTGTCGCAATATTCGACGATCGTCTTCGGGTCGAACAACGCAGCCTACACCAGCAAGGAAGTGGACGCGCTGGTGAAATTTGTGTTTGCGGGCGGAAGCGCGCTGTTTGTCAGCGATGCGAATTTCGGATCGAACTGGGGGGCGGCGCCGAGTTCGGATCAAACTTTCCTCACTCGCTTTGGATTGGGGATCAATCAGGATCACGATAAATATACCTTGAGCAGGTCGGCGGGGGATTTTCTTGCACCGGCGCATCCGATTCTGACCGGCGTGAATCAATTTGACGGTGAAGGGGTTTCGCTGGGCGTGCGGGTGAAGCCGGTGGCGGGGGTTACGCCTGAAGTGCTGGTGCGCGGGAAAGGTCAAACCAGAGACAATAACAATTCCAAGGGCGGGACGATTCGCAATCCCAAGGGCAATGAAGGCGCACTGGTGGTGGCCGAGGCGGGGCTTGGGCGGGTTGCGATCACGTTCGATCGAAACACGTTCTTCAACGCGAACGGTGCGGGAACGAATCTGCATCGATTCGACAACACGCGGTACGCGAAGAATTTATTTGAATGGCTTGCGGGTCGGACCGCGGGCAAGCCGCAGGTGCAGGCGGAGGATTTTCAGCACGAGAATACGCCGCAGACGTTGCGGGTTGCGTTTGACCGGAATGTCGGCAAGAGCCTTTCCACCGCGGATATCAAGGTGACGAATAAGAAAACAGGGACTACGGTTTCGATTAAATCTGAAGTCTTTGATGCATCCTCCAACACAGCGACCTTCACCTTTGCGTCGAAATTGGCAGCGGGGAGTTATCTGGCGACATTGGTGGCGACGGGCGTGAGCGATTCGAGCGGGAAGCACCCGGCGGCGAATGTGGGGTATAGTTTTACGGTTGCTTGATCTTTCGGAAGGGTTTGCTTCTGAGGTATTTTGGAGAGGGGGATCTGTTGCAGGAGAGATC
>DATAPK010000142.1:0-4706 GCA_036265245.1 Tepidisphaeraceae bacterium
AAAGCGCATGTGGGGGACACGATCAAGGTGAAGGCGCCGCGCGGGACGATGGAGTTTAAGATTCTTGAAATTGTTTGAAGTCAGTTGCTAGTTGTTGGTTGATAGTTGCTAGAGGGTTATTGGCTAAATGGCCGACAACTAACAACGAGCAACTAAAAACTATCAACTATTCCCTCCGCCACCTTAGCTCAGTTGGTAGAGCAGCGGTTTTGTAAACCGCAGGTCGTCAGTTCGAGTCTGACAGGTGGCTTTCTGTGTCTTCGCGGATAGTTGCATCCCCGATTCATGATTTCGATGTATCGCCCGACCTGCAATGGGTCGCCAAATCCGTGGGAAACTGGGGTATTTAATCTGGTATTGCTTTGGTTGGACTGCAAAAAATGGTTGGCGTGCGCAAAATCGTAAAACTGTTGCGCGAAGTTCTAATGCCTCGTTCCAGTTGTGGTGTATTCTCCTTCTTGCGTCAGGCCCTAATGCAGTCTGGCGGCATCTCTGTGATTGCTGGTTCCGGAGGATCGGCAAGACAAGCAAAGTTATCTCGGTGAACCGTTGCGGTGATCTGAGAGCGAGTTGCTTGGGTTGAAGGATGAAGGGAGAAAAAATGCGGACTGTTTTTTCACGTCGGCTGTGGTCGTCCAAACTTGCTAAATCGGTAACGCTTCTGGGTGCGTCGGCACTGGCGCTTGCGGTAAGCAGTGTTGTCAATGCTGCACCGATCTTTACCGGCGGTGACCTGGTCGTCACGCAGGTGGGCGACGGAATCAACCCGCTCAGCGGCAACGCGTTTGCCGTCACGCTGGCTCAATATGATCCAACCACTGTGAACCAGCTTTTGCCTAATGCCACCGTTGCACTTCCTGCCGCGGCTGCTGCGCCAACTTCAGGAAATAGAAACCTGCTGATATCGGGTGCAGCCAATACCGAAGGTATTCTGAAACTCTCCGGAAATGGCGCCTATCTCGTGTTGGCCGGCTACAACTCGACTCCGGGGACCGGCGGCCCGAACAGCGCTTCTTCCTTGACCACCAACCGCGTCGTTGGATTGGTTGATCCCAACGGAAATGTCGATACCACGACCGCATTGAACGATGTCGCCAGTGCTCAAAATGTTCGCTCCGCCTATTCAACTGACGGCAATAGCATTTGGGTGGGAGGAAATGGCGGCAACGGCGTGACGATTAACGCCGTCTCTGTCACGACAAACGGCGTTCACTACACCACGCGCGGCAGCAGCAACTCCGCTAACACGGGCACTACCTCCACCGGGTTGAACACGTCCGGCTTGACCGCAAACCTTCGTTCACTTGCCGGATTCAATGGTCAACTCTATGTCAGCAGCAATAACACTTCTGGCACAGGTGCGCCGAATAAAGGGGTGGATACGGTAGGAGCGGCCGGCAGTGGTTTCCCAACCGTTGCTCCGCAGATCAACACCAACATTCCGACCTTACCCTCAAACCCCGGTACGATCGCAGATTATTGGTTCAAAGATGCCAATACTCTGTACATCGCCGATACTCGCGCTTTTGTGGCTGGCGGTGGCACGGGTTCGGGCGGAGTCCAGAAGTGGGCGTTTGTCGATACCAATGCGGATAGCACTCCCGATACGTGGCAATTCCAGTATGCCTTGAGCGTTGGCAACAACGATAGTCTTGCGGGCGCGGGCTTGGCCGGTGCGGCAGGACTCACCGGCATGGTGGATGGGTTGGGGAACATCCTCCTCTATGCGACAACGTTTGACACCAACGCCGGAACCGGCGCCGCCGGCGCTGCTCAGACCAATCTTGTTGAAATTACTGATACAGGTGTGAGTTCTCTTCCGACGCTCCTGGCGACATCCGCGGCCAATACCGCGTTCCGTGGCGTGGCTTTCGCCCCGACTCCGGAACCCGGCTCACTGGCGCTGCTTTCGCTCGCAGGGCTGGCAATGCTCCGCCGGCGCGGCAGCAAGGCTTGATCGCTTTAACACGCGACCGATCAATTCAATCTAAGCGGCGGCGACCACCATGGTCGCCGCTTCTTTTTTATTGCCTGCGAGAAAAAGTAGATTGAAACGCATAGCGCCCGGCGCCTGCTTCATAGGCTGCAGTGGTTTCGTTCGCTCGGATGAAACGAAGGCCTGCGGCTTGAGAGGCTGGCTTGCCCGATTCGATGATGGCGCTTGCGTTTGATGTGGGGAGATGAATCGTCGCGGTTGTGTTCGGGGGGATCGTCATATCGATCTGTAACTGCGAATCGTGAAGACGCCAAGCGACTTCGATCACGCCATGGATGGAATCCAGTTTTGCACTGGCGTGCGTTAATCCGCCGCCGGGGTTGGGGCGGATGACGATGTGCTTGTAGCCAGGCTTTTCGGGGTCGAGATCGATGCCGGCGATCGTCGAATACATCCATTCGCCAACCGCGCCGTAGGCGTAATGGTTGTAGCTGTTCATGCCGGCGTCGTTGAACCCTTTTTCGGGCGTCCAGCCGTCCCAGCGCTCCCACATCGTTGTCGCGCCGTGCGTGATGGGGAAAAGCCAGGAGGGAAAAGTCTTCTGATTCAATAGGGCGTAGGCGATATCGGGCCTTCCAAAACGCGTGAGAACGTGATTGAGGTAGGGCGTGCCGACGAATCCGGTGGAAAGATGCATGTCGTGCGCTTCGATATCGCGAACCAGCGCATCGAACACCTGCGGTTGCAGACCATCAGGCAGAAGATCGAAGTGAAGCGCGAGCACATACGCGGTCTGCGATTGCACGCTTAATGGAGAGGAAATCGAAACAGAGCGAGACGCCGCCGGATCGCCGCTCGCCTTCACGCCCATGTCTTCATATACCGAATTGGCTACCGCCGCCTCAACCGCCGCCCCCTCTTTCTTCACAAACCGCGCATTCCAGGCGGCGCGGACTTGTTCAAAAAGCCTGGTGTATTTTTCGGCTTCAGCCGTTTTGCCCACCGCCCGCGCCATTTTCGCCATCAGATTGGCGCAATACGCGAAGAAAGCCGTGCCGATCAGATCCGGCGGAGTGATTGCGCCAATGCTCAGCCAATCGCCGTAGCCTTGCCACTTGGCGCCGGGTTTGGGGCGGATGAAATCAGGATAGCTGTTTTGCATCCAGCCCACGAATCGCGTCATGGTGGGCCAGCAGTTTTCGATGATGCGAGTGTCGCCGTAGGTCTGGTAAACCCACCACGGGCAGATGACGGCGGCGTCTGCCCACGCGGGGCCACCTTCGTGATGGATGCTGGTGACGTGCGGCACGACCGATGGAATGTGGCCATCTTCGTATTGCGAATCCGCCACATCCGTCAGCCACTTCGCAAAGAAGTTGGCGACATCCATGTTGAAGCCGGCGGTGCGGATAAAGACCTGCGCGTCGCCGGTCCATCCCAATCGCTCATCGCGTTGCGGGCAGTCGGTGGGGATGTCGAGGAAATTTCCCTTCTGGCTCCAGACGATGTTGTGCTGGAGTTGGTTGATCATCGGGTCGGAGCATTCGAATTCGCCGGTGAATTCGCAGTCGGAATGAACGACGACGCCGACCAGATCGTCGGCGGTGAGCGGGCCGGGATAATCGCGCACCTCGACGTATCGAAAGCCGTGGAAGGTGAAGCGTGGCTCAAACGTCTCCTCTGGGCCGCCTCCCGTCGTGTAATGATCCGTCGCCCGCGCCGTCCGCAGCGCTGTCGTGTACGGCTTCCCGTCTTTGTCCAACATTTCGACATATCGCAAATCGATTGTTTTGCCGGGCGGGGCGTTGCGGAATTTCAGCCGCACCCAGCCGACCATGTTCTGGCCGAGGTCGAAAAGGTGGCGGCGTTTGTTTGCGGATAATGTCGGAGGCTTGATCGGTTTGATTTCCTGGATCTTCCGCATCGGCGGGGCGCGATGGGCGACGATTTCGATTTTGGGATCATCAAATAATAAAGCCGATTGCCATGCGTTATTGTTGAAGCTAGGCATGCTCCAACCCGGGATTTCCATCCGCGCGTCGTAGTCTTCGCCCATGAGCATATCGCTCGATCGGATCGGCCCCTCGCCGGATTTCCACGTGTTGTCGCTGACGATGATTTGGGATGAGCCGTCGGCGAAAGTGATTTCAAGTTGGGCGAGCAGCTGCGGGCGATCGCCGTAGGTTTGGCGAGGGTCGCTGTGAAGATGGCCGCAATACCAACCGTCGCCGAGGATCGCGCCGCAGGCGTTTTCGCCGGCGTGCAGATGGGAGGCGACGTCATAGACGTGATACGGCACGCGTTTGCGGTATTCGGTTCGGCCGGGCATGAGGACATTTTCGCCGACGCGCTGGCCGTTGATTTCGAATTCGTAAAGGCCCAGGGCCGTCACATACAGCCGCGCGCTCTCGATGGATTTGGCAAGTGAGAATTCTTTTCGCAGATAGGGCGCCGGCGGAATCGAATAAGGGCCGCCCACGATTGGCGAGCCGATCCATTTGGCTTTCCAGTCGCTTCGCTCGAGAAATCCCATCTCCCAAATCGCCGGCTCGCTCCATGGCGAAGCTTCGCCCGCTTCATTCCAGGTCTGCACCTTCCACGTGCATCGCATTCGTGATTTCAGGGGCAGGCCGTTGTATTCCACATGGACGGACTGGCTCGAATCGACCTTGCCGCTGTCCCAAAGTGGGGTTTGGCCGGCGTGGACGACGATTTGATACGCCGACTGCATCGCGCCGCGGCGATCGTCGGTGATTCGCCAGGATAATCG
>DATAPK010000143.1:0-8286 GCA_036265245.1 Tepidisphaeraceae bacterium
ATCCAAATGCCCAATTGGTCATTGGGTCATTGGAAATTCATTGGTCATTCTGGTTTGGTCATTGGTCATTTTCGCTGCCTCACGCCGCCATCGCCCGCATCAAATTCGCATGATCTTCCCGCGGATGCTCCAACTCCCCCCCATACCCCGCCGCCATATTCGCCCGAAAACCCAGCGTAATCCCCAGCTCCCGCAGAATCGCCAGCGTCGTCGCATTATACGAATTGCACGGATGCGACATCGCCGCCGGCCGCTCATCCAGAAGCTGATTCAGATACGAATAATTCTCAAAATACTGATCCCGCTGGCCATCCTCGTCGAGATGCTCCATGCGCGTCGGATGCGTATGCGAATGCAATCCAATCACATGCCCCGCTCCATGCAGCGCGCGAATGTCGTCGTCGCGCATCCAAAGCTGTTTCGCAACTTCTGAAATATCGATCCCCGCCTCCGCGATCATCTGATCCATCAATTCGCAATACCGTGCAGGCCCAAGCGCTTCATCGCGCACGAACCTGAACTTGCGATCCGCATCCGTATAAAACGGAAACCCCGCCAGATACGTTCGCGGATTGAATTCCTCCAGCAGCATCTCCGCGATCTGTGCATGCGGGCTTGAATCGAGCACATCGAAGAACGCATCGTAAAATCCATCCACCGAATCGAACTGCGTGTTCCGAAAATATCGATAGATCTCCAGCGGCTCGACGTTGCCTTGCAACACCGACGTGTAAACAAACCAAAACGCGGTTAATCCAAATTGATCGAGCACCGGCCGCGCGATGTCGAACTGGCAGCGAAGATTGTCATCAAACGTCAGGCACAGATCGCCCGCCCGCAGCTTCCCCCGCTGCGCCCGCCACAGATATTCACACGCCGGCAGAATGCGATGCCGCCCGATCGATTCAATCAATCGCTCAAGTTCCGCGCCCGAAATCGACCCCTGTCCAACCGGGTGAACCCGGTCATGAAAATGATGAAACATCACGCCTTGCGGACCCATCGGATAACCTCAAATCTTTATTTCTGTCTCTCCTCCACGTTTTTTATCGGTCTTTCGTCCCAATAGACTAAAACCGCTTAATGCCCCCCACGCCGGTGTCTGAGGTACCCCGAAGACCCGGATCACTCTGCAAGACACCTGCGAAACACAAAACCCAATCACCCCCGCACAACTAAACCCCACTCCCACCCCACGCACTCAATCGCATGACTCAAACACGCCGATCACCATGGGGTTTTCTTGGGCTGGCTGTCATCCTGATCGGATACAGCCTCCTCCTCTACCACAACTTCGCCCCCGCCATCACCGAGCCCGATGACAACGGCTATTTCGCGCAGGGCACGCTACTTGCGCAAACCGGCCACACCTGGTTCAAGCCCGAATCCGACGCCCAATACATCGGCATGCACTGGCTGGTGACGCCGGCTGAGCAATACATCAGCCGCTATCCGCCGGGCCTGGCTGTCATGATCGCCGGCGTCTACAAACTCTTTGGCTACAAGGCCAGCTTGCTCGTTAATCCCGGCCTGTCCGTCCTGGCGCTCATCGCCATGTTCCTCCTCGCCCGCCGGCTCGTCTCCACCGGCTGGTCCCTCGCCGCCACGGTTCTGCTCGCCTTCAACCCCCAGTTCGTCCACCACGCCCTCTCCGGCGATTCCCACATGGGCGTCACCTGCTTCCTTGCGTGGGGCGTCTATTTCCTCGTCCGCTGGTCGCAAAATCCCAAGCTCTGGCTCACGCTCGCCGCGGGATTTTGCATTGGTTGCATTCCCACGATTCGCTATCCCGATTCGATCATGGCCTTCGGCGCCGCCGCGTTCCTTCTCTTCCACCTCAAACGTTTCCCCGGCGTCACCAGGCACCTGATCCTTTTCGCCATCGGCGCAGCCATCCCCATCCTTCCGCTTCTCATCCGCAACCAGATTCTTCTGGGTGCTTTCTGGCGCACCGGTTATGCGCTCACCAACGAGCAAACCGGCTTCGGCTGGAACTATTTCAAAGAGCACGCGCTCAATTACATCCAAACCATCAACAGCGGCGGCATCGGCCTGCTCTTCGCGCTCGGCATCACCGGCATCACCAGCATGATCTGCCTGCCAAAATTTCGCCCACTGGGCGTGATGCTCGCGCTCTTCACTGTGCCAATGCTGCTGCTTTACATGGCCTACTACTGGGCCCCGCAGATGAACGCCGCCACCACGATGCGATTCCTCGTCCCCACCTTCCCCGCTTACATCCTGGCCGGCGTCTGGATGCTCGCCACCTTCCTCGAATCCGCGCCGCGCTCCGCGCGCATCGCCGTGCCGCTCACGCTGATCGCGATTCAATCCCTCTGGGGCGCGACTGACCTGATCGACGAGACAAATCGCATTCACTACCAAAAAGAAATGCTTGCCCGCGTGACCGACAAGCTCGACCAGATCACCCAGCACGGCGACGTCGTCGTCGCCAACAATCAGATCCTCCAGAACCTCGATTTCGTCCGCAACTGGAAACTCGCCGATGAGCAAATCGTCCGCGGCGGCGGTGGTGGCCCCGGCGGTGGAATGGGCGGAGGTCCCGGCGGCGGCGGTGGTTTCGGGCGCGGCCCGGGGCGCTTCGGCCCCGACGGCGGCGACAATGAAAACGCCCCTTCGCCCATGCAGCGCGAAAAACGCGAGCAGCAAGCCGAGAAATACACCGGCTCGATGTATCAACGCACCAGCAAATTCTCCGCCGACATCCTCGCCTGGGCCGGTGATCACAAGATTTACATCGTCGGCTCAGAAAATGAGATCGAACAAACAACTTCAAACGGTGACCGATCGGATGTGAAGATCGTCGCGCGGGTTGAGATGCCCGAAGCCCCCGCAATCGAAGAACGCGGCCGCGGCGGCCCGGGCGGCGGAGGGTTCGGTCCGGGCGGTGGCGGCGGTGGTGGATTTGGACCCGGCGGCGGCGGAGGACGCGGCTTTGGCGGCCCCGGAATGGGCGGCGGGTTCGCGCGCGGCTTCGGCGGGCCGGGAATGGGCGGCCCCCGAGGCTTCGGTGGCGGTCCGGGTGGTGGAATGGGCGGGGGCGGACCCATGGGAATGATGAACGGCGAAAAAGAAATCGTCATCGCCGAGTGGAATCCAAAATCGTGAGAAATCCATAAGATTTTTCAAGAATCGGCCTGAGGACAGGCCGTCTCAATCTCGCAATTGAGCCGGCCTGTCCTCAGGCCGTTCCTTCAGGCACGCAAACACTGTATTCCCCCATCACGCCCCCCATTTCCCCCTTCTTCCATTTCATTTCCCCCCGATTTTCGGATACCCTCCCCAGGCTCATGACCGAACCGCCCGCCATGAGCTTCCTCGACGTCCAAACCCTGCTGGACCGCAGCCAGCCTAGGCGAAATCACGCGCGCGGCTTCTATTTTGCCGGCCTGTTTATCCTGATCGTGATGGCCAGCGCCCTGGTCAGCAACCAAGGCCCCATGGCTGAAAATCTCGTCCGCGTCCTCTCCGCCCTGGCAATGCTCGGCGTGATGGTCGGCCTATTCATCTACAGTTGGTTCCTCGCCCGCGCCCACCGGGCCGAGCAATTCCAACTCGAGGCCGTCGAAGAACTTGTCACCCTCCGTCGCTGGCCGCAAGCCGCCATTGTGCTGGAAACATTGTTAAACAACCCCACCCGCTCGCCGCATACGCGCATCCAGGCATTGATTTACCTGGCGGGCGTGCTGGCCCGATACGATCGCTTCGACGACGCCATCTTCGTGCAGAATTACCTGCTGGATAACGTGAACATGGACGAATCGACCTCGCACGCCCTGCGGCTTGGCCGGGCGATGGGGATGCTGCGGCAGGATCACCTTTTTGATGCCGATCGCGCGATTGCCGATCTGCGCCGTCGGGTTGGACGGGAGAATCCGCCAGTGGAAGAGCAGGATTCGTCCCTGCCGCAGGTTTCAGAATCCGCCGGGCTTGCCCTGATTGAGATGTATCGCGACGTGAAGACCGGCCATCCCACCGAAGCGATCGAAACCTTCAGCAGCAAACTGCCTGTATTACGCCGCCAACTAGTGCATCGCGTTGCTGACGCATGGGCTTTGGTGGCCAAGGCTTATGATCTGCTCGGTCAGCACCCCCAGGCCCAGAATGCCTTTGAAAATGCAACGATTCTCTCGCCCATGGGTGAGATGATACGGAGGTATCCCGAGCTTTCGTCATTGATGGAAAAGTACCGTCCCGCCGCCGCTCCCGCGGAGGCCGCGTGACTTAATTTTGGATTTTAGAATGCGGATTTTGGATTGAAGATTGCGTCGTAACGATTTGAAATTTCAAATCCGCAATCCAAAATTCAAAATCCAAAATACTGATGTTGCCCGCTGATTACGCCATCTCTCGCTGCCGTCGCGATCTCACGCTCGCCGCGCTGATTCGCTATGCGCTGATGGCCGGTGCGCTTTTCTGCCTTGTGATCGGCCCGCTGATTACCGGTGGCATGCTCAGCAGCGTGATCTTGGTCGCCATTGGTGTACTTTGGATTACGCTGACCCTTCGCAGCGCTCGTGGCTCGCAGATGGCGCATCTCTCCTCAAGCATGATCGCCGCCGGCCAGTGGGATCAAGCGGAGAAGCAGATCGAGCAATCGTTGCGATCCTTCTCTCTTTTCCGATCGAACAAGCTGCTGACGCTGCATCACCTGGCCCTGTTGCGGCACGCCCAAAACCGCTACCCCGAATCAGCCACCATTTGCCGCGCCCTGCTCGGCCAGCGGCTTGGCTCGCTGAGCGGTCTGAACAAATCCAGCCGGCTGATGCTTGCTGACGCGCTGCTGGAGATGGGCGATGTGCGCGGGGCGTACGATGCGTTCATCCGCCTGCACGAACAAACCCTTACGCTTGGCGAAGCAGTGCAGTTGCTGGTGACGGAAATGGATTACGCTTCCCGAATCGGGGCGTGGGATCACATTTTGACATCGGTGATGGCCAAGGTTCAACTGGCTGAGCTGATGCCCGCCCAAAACGCCGCCGCGGTGCAGGCGATCCTGGCGCTGGCGGCAAAAAAGACCGGACGAACCGATTTGTCCCACTGGCTGCGGCGAAGGGTGGAGTTGTTGGTCGATAAAGATCAATTACTTGCTCAAAGGCCGGTTTTGAAGGAATTGTTTGAGGAGGCAGTAAATACGTAAGTACGTAAATACGTAAAAAGCATAATTACGTATTTACGTACTTACGTATTTACTTGCGACACGGAGGTCAATCATGGCGCGCCGGATGACGACAATACTGGGGACGTTCGCTGCTTTGTCGATGGTGGTGGCGGCGATGTGGGCGTGGAATGATGCGCGGCGGCTGGCGGAAGGATCAGCCCGCCCCGACGTGACATTATGGGCCGTCCGAAGTGCCGCGGTGGCGCTAGTGGCGGCGGCGCAGGCGATGATCCTGACCTGGGTTGTCTCCCTGATTTATCGGCGGGATTTGGTCGGCGATGTCTTGCGGCTCTTCGCCGCCCTGATCGCCGCCATCGCCCTCATCAGTGCCGTTGCTTTAGGTCTTGCAGGCCGATAAATGCCTGAAACAAACATGACGCTCTCTTTGCCGCTTGTGGTTTCGCAAAATCTGCGAATCCGCAACCGGCCGATAAATTGCCGATAAGGTTTCTCATATATGCAACCAGGACGAACGATGCGCAAGCACTTGGCGATTGCCCTGACCGCTCTGATCTTCTTCTCTGCCCGCACCCGCGCGGAAACCCCTACGACCGATCCGGTGGGTGATGCGTCGATGGCGGAGCATTTGGCGCAGATCGCGCAAACCAATCTGACCGTCCGCTCGATCAGCGATATCACCCTCCGGGAATCCGCCGCGCTGCTTGAAGCCGCCACGAAGCTCAACAACGGCGACCCGCGCTTCCCCCGGCTCTGGGCTGAGGCCTGCCTCTCGCTTCACGACAGCGACGGCGCCATCGCCGCGCTCAAAGCCTACACCGGTGTCGATACCGACGATCAGGTTGCACAGTCGCAATTGATCGATCTCTACAGTTCCAAGATGGAAGCCGCGGATCAGAAGGTTCGCTACCTTTTGGACAAAGCCGCTTTGACGAACCTCTCGGCCGAAGTTCGCGCTCACGCAGGCACCCGGGCTGCCAAGATCATGCTCGACCGCAGCCAGGACACCGAAGCCAAGCAAGCGCTCGACGATGCCCTGAAGCTTAATCCGCTCGATCCCGATGCCCTGGAATTAAACGAGCAATTGAGCCGCAAAGATGGCCCGCAAAAGCATATCGCAGCGCTCTTTGCGCTGTTGCGCAGCAATCCCGCGCAGCCTGCGGTGGCGGCGAGAGTGGCCGCCGAGCTTGCCAAGGAGGGCCTCACTGCCGAAGCGGCCACCTGGTACAACAACAGCATCTCCGTCTCCAATCGCCTGAGCGCTCCGACCGATCCTGGAACGTTTCTCGACTATCTCGCCGAGGTGCTGGTCGGCGGTCAGACCAAGGGCTTTGACGCGGCGATCGATTCTTTGCTCGACAAGCAGCCGACCAATGCTGAAGCGTTGTATCTCAAGCTGATTTTTACTCGCCGCGGGGATGACAAGGATGCGACCACCAAGGCGATGGACGCGGCACGAGATGGCTTCATCGAGCGCGTCTACGCCGCCTATCGCGCGGGCGCGGGCGGGAACGATCCGCCCGCCACACAACCGGCCGGCGAATTCGCCAAGCGCCTCGGCGATGTGATGGATCAGGCCAAGAAAATCAAAGCTGCCGGAAACGACGCCGCCATTGCCGACGAAGCTTCGGCCCTTACGGATCTGGCGTGGCTGGAGATTTATTTCGATCAGCAGCCGGATAATGCCGCTCCGTTGATCGCGGCGCTTCATGAGCTTCTGCCGCAGGATGATGTGCGATTTGCCCGGCTTGAAGGGTGGTCGCTGCTGAATGCGGGCAAGCCCAACGACGCCAACGTCAAACTCTCCGCCGTTGCCGAGCGCGATCCTTTGTCGGCGATGGGCATGATCCGCATCGCCTCGAAAGACCCTGCTCGCAAAGACGATGTGAAATCGTCTGCGCAGGCGCTTCTGGACGACAACCGCGGCGGCCTGCTGGCGGCGATCCTGATGGACGGCCTGCGCGACCAGGGCGTTGCGATCCACGTCAGCGAGGCCGGCAACGCCATCAAGGCCGACCTCGATAAATTCCCGAAAGCATGGTTCACTTTTCTCGATGCACCCGACAACTTCTATCTGATTTCATGTAATCCGCTGCGCGTTTCCAGCGCCTATGACGAACCGATGCTGGCGGTGGTGACGATCACGAACATCGGCCCGTTTGATATCTCCGTCGGGCCCAAAGGCGCGATCAAGCCTGATCTCTGGTTCGACGTAAAAGTCAGTGGCCCGCAAGGCCCGCAGAATTTTCCCGGCGCCGCCTACGATCGCCTTGGACAGCGCCTGGTTCTCAAGAAGGGCGGCGTTCTCCAGCAGTTGATCCGCCTGGATCAATCCAAGCTTGCGCTGGCTCTCTCGACGAACCCCACCGCCGCCTTTTCGCTTTCATTTATGCTCGTCACCAACCCCGTGACCGGCGCTTCAGGCATCGCGCCCGGCCCGGGCGGGCAACGCGTCGCCGTCAAAAAAATCCTCGAGCGGAAATCCAATCCGCTTGGTGAGCAGCAACAGCAGGCGATGATCGCTTCCTTGAACAATACGGCGTCCGATGTGCGAATCCGAACCATTTCGATGCTTTGTGCTTATGCCCGGGTTGCTGCTACCGCCACGGACGACAAAATCAAAGCCAGCGGGAAACAATTGGTCGATACCTATTCCCAGTTAGGCGCTGATCCTTCCGCGCCGGTGGCGTCGTGGGCCAGATTCATGACCGCCAGCGTGATTGCTCCGGATCATCGCGCCGAGTTGCTCGGTCAGATGGTGGCCTCCCCTTATCTGGGGCAGCGCATGCTTGCCGTCGTATTGGCCCTCACCTCCGGCCCAGCGGGCAAGGATACGTTGACCACGCTGGCCAAGGATGATGATCCGATTGTCAAAAAGTTCGCTGAGGCCGCCTTGGACGATTATGCCCACCCAACCACCGAGCCGGCCGCTCCAACGAGCGCTCCTTCGCTCGAGCCCGCTGCTCCGGCCCCGGCGCCTGGCTCGGATCTGCGGCTTTAAGACGCTTTATGTGCAAGTGAGCGATTATCCTGGTCAAGCGGCGAGCATGCTCGCCGGCTAAACAGGTCAATCGTTGCTCGTCGCTTGAAAATGCTCTCCTCTACTCTGTCAATTCCACTTGATTCTGCTTTGGCTCGTTGCAAGC
>DATAPK010000144.1:0-3594 GCA_036265245.1 Tepidisphaeraceae bacterium
GCCTCCAACCGCTCCTCCCCCTCCGATTCCACCCCCTTTACACAGCAGCCGATCCTCCAGCGTCTCAAACATGTTCACAAATCCCCGGCCTTGCTTCCCCGAATCCAAAGCCGCCACCAAATTCTTCCGCGTTGCCATGCGATACTCCATCTAACAAAACCTTCGAGCCGGCCGCGCGATCATGACAACGATCGCTTAAACACCGCCCGCTCTCGATCCGCACAGCATGCCAACTCGCTGATGTTTTATTTTGTCTGCAAAATTTTCACGCGCAAGAAAAATATGTAATCCACGATACAAATATTTCCCGTGCATCTCACCGCCATCAATCGCACCCAATTGGTTTTCATTCCGATATCTGCTCTATCCAGATCGCCAAAACATTCTCTATAGTGTCATCATGCGTTGTACTCCCTTGATCATCGTCGCCATTGCTTTATCCGCGCGCTTCACCCTCGCCCAAACCGTCACCGACCCCAACCTCAAAGTCCAAACTTGGGCCACCGGCCTCACCCACCCCACCGGCATGACCTTTCTCCCCGACGGCCGCGCCCTCATCCTCGAAAAAGAAACCGGCCAGGTGAAAATCCTCTCCGGCAAATCTCTCGTCGGCACCGCACTCGATCTCCCTGTCGCCACCCAAAGCGAAGAAGGCCTCCTCGGCATCGCCCTCTCGCCTACTTTCGCGCAGGATCATTTCGTCTATCTCTATTACACCGCCTCCACCAAAGACGGCGGCGCGCCACTCGGCAACGCCGTCAAACGCTACACCTTGAACGGCTCAACCCTCACGCTCAACAAAAAAATCATCGATCTCCCCGCCACCCCCGGCCCCAACCACAACGCCGGCCGAATCGCCTTCGGCCCCGACGGAAAACTCTACATCGCCGCCGGCGAACTCAATCGCAACGAACTCACCACCAACCACAGCAACCACATCATTAACCCCGTCGCCTCAATCCTTCGCCTAAACCCTTCCGGCTCGCCCGTCACCACCAATCCCTTCTACAGCACCAAAAACACCGGCGCGAACAAAGCTCTCAACGACATCTTCGCCTACGGAATCCGCAACACCTTCGGCTTCGACTTCGATCCCATCTCCCAAACCCTCTGGGAAACCGAAAACGGCCCGACTTCCTTCGACGAAATCAATCGCATCACCCCCGGCTTCAACGGCGGCTGGGAACAAATCCTCGGCCCCACCAGCCGCAACCACGATGATCCCAGCACCCTCGTCTCCCTCGGCCCGCGCGCTCACTACTCCGATCCCAAATTCAGTTGGGTCGCCCCCGTCGCCCCCACCGACGCCTTCTTCATGCCCACCACTCGCCTCGGCGCGCAATATCACGACGATCTTTTCGTCGCCACCTACAAAGGCGGAAACATCCTCGACTTCAATTTAAGCCCCAGCCGAAAAACCCTCGACCTCACCGGCGCCCTGGCCGACGACGTCGCCGACAACACCTCCAGCCAACTCTTAAAAGAACAAAGCTCATTAGTGTTCGGCCAAGGCTTCAATGCCATCACCGACCTGGAACCCGGCCCCGGCGGAATGTACGTCCTCTCCTACAACAACGGCATCATCTATCGCATCACCACCACATCAACTAATGCAACTCCCCAACTCGCGATAGCAAGCACATTGATCCCCGAACCCCAATTGATTGGACTCATTTGTATAGCAGCGCCAATCGCATCCAGTCGGCGCAGACGCCGGGTCTGAGGTACCCCGAAGACCCGGATTCTTCTCCCCACCCTTGCGCAAACAACCTACTTCTTCTCCCTCAGCGCCTCCCGATAAATCGCTTTCAATTCCGACGCCGTAAGATTCAACCCCCCATCCGCCTCCAGCGTCACCGTATAAAGTTTATCCCGCTCAAACTTCCCCCACACGCCCTGCCCGCTGCTCGTCCGCACACCCTTCTCCGCGCGAAAGCTCTCATCGTCATACAACCGCCAAAAATCCTTCCAAAGCGATTCCTCAAACTTCTCCGCCCGTGCATCCCCGCCGCGATACGCCGCCGGAATCTCCCCCGGCTTGTCGATCATCGCCGCCCGCGCCGGGCTCTCATGATCCCCATAAATTTTCGTAAACAGCGCGATGCTCCGCCCCCGCAGCGGATCATTCTCACTCACAAAATGCCGCTCAAACTTGATGACCATCGCATCGATGTGCCCCATCTCCCCCTGGATCGTAAAACTTCGCGGCGGCAGGCTCGACCCATCTTTCGCATACTCCACAAACAACAGCGTCTTCTGCGGCACGCCGTCAATCACCTTCTCATCTGTCACAATCACTTCCGCCACGCGCTTCTCGTCCGTCAGCCGCTGCACCACTTGCTGCAACGCCGCATTTTTCTCCTGCGCCTCCCGCAGTTGCTTCTCCGCCGAATCACGAACCAAATACCAATGCAGCGAAATCGCGCCTGCAACCACAAGCACGACGATCAACCCAATTTGTCGAATTGCGCGAAGCACGACGTAGAGATGTTATCGGTCGAACTTCCAGGTGAAGATCAACCGTTCTTCGCCGTTTAGCACCGGTTTGAAAACCCGCTTTCTTCTTAATGCACCGGCGCCGTCGTCGCCCCAGGCGCCCCCTCCACATCCGAAGGGCGCGTCAGATTCACATTCTTCCACATCTTTTCGAGCGTCGCTTTATCCGTCGGCAGAATTGTGATCTTCGAATCCACATTCACGCTCCCCAGATATTCCCCCTCCGGCGTCATGTAATGTGTCGTCACCGATCCCTCAAGCCCCACCCGATCGTTCACCGGCACCGCATGAATCGTCTTCCCGCCCAGCGTAAACTGCCCCGGCTTGCCCACATCCACATATCGCCGAATGACTTCCTTCTGATCGTTCACATACGTTGCGAACATAAACCCCTTCGGCTCCGTCAGCGGCACCAATCTCGGCAGCAGATGATCGATGCTCTTGGGCAAATAAAACGCCGGCAATTGCTTGATGATCGGCTCGCCCGTATTCCGCGTTACCGTCAATCGATAATCATCCACCATCCGCACGCCCGGATTATTCTGCGACTGCATCGAATCATCACGCACCGGCTTCACCCGCCAGGTCGTGACGCCGTTTTCGCTGCTCACGATATGCTTGAGCTTCGGATCGGTTGCATTGTCATTCTGCGTCACCAGAACGTTCGACCACTCCTCCTGCTTTTTATCCATCGCCACCCACGACCACGATTCCGCGTCGTTCTGCACGCCCGGATCAGGAAACGACCGCGACCGCACGCCAACCCGAATGCCCGACGTATTCCGCGCCTGAATCGCCATCGGCTCCCCCTTGCGCGGCATGCCCGATGCCACCTCCTCAATCACATAACTGTATCCAATATCCTTCCCATCCCGAATCAGCCGCAGCCACCGCTCCGGCACCAGCGCCGCCTTCAATTTCGGCTCGGTAATATTGACGAAAAGCGCCTTGCTGTAGAACAACCGCTCGTTCTGATCCTTCAAAAGCTGCGATTGATCGAGCAACTGAATCGATTCGACCACATGGCTGAACAGATCGACCGCCTTCTTCGTCTCCGGATCCTGATCCAGCGGCCCCGTGCGCGGGGCGGGCGTCGTA
>DATAPK010000145.1:0-3011 GCA_036265245.1 Tepidisphaeraceae bacterium
GTCCTTTTTGTTGTTGCCGGTGGCGACAGCTTCGTAGAGGGAACTGATGCCCATGGATTGCTGATCGATGCCGAATTGGCCGTAACTGGTGGCCATGCCGGTGAGGCTCGCCACGGATTGCAGGAGCTTGGTGCTGGAGGCCGCGTCGGGAGCCCATGCATCGATCTTGGCTTTGCCATCTTCGCAGATTTTGGCGATGGCGTCGGCCTCGGCGCTGATCTTGTCGCCATCCTCAGGTTTGAGTTTGGAGAGGGCATCGACGTGGGACTTGAGAGAAGCATCAAGGCCGGCAACATCGGCGGCGGGCTGGAAGACGCTGGCGTGGGCGAGGGTTTGCTGCCACGCGGAGGCGATTGCATCCGTTGGGGCTTTCGCCTTCACGCGCGATGAAAGTTGCTCGGCGGCTTCGCGGAGGCAGACGTCCTGGCCGGCCATCCAGATTTTGGCGTTGATGAATCCGTCCGGGCCTTTGAAGTGGGTTTCGCTCCAGTGCTTGGGTTCGATGTCGGAGTAGTAGGCCATTTCAAACGAAGGGACGGGGTGGCCGGCAGTGACAAGCTCGGGGTCGATGGATAAATGGCAGCTTGCGCAGAGTTCGGCGCGGACGATGAGGGGGCGGGTGTCGTACAGGCCGAAGGTTTTCAGCAGGGTGGCGTGATCCATCTTGGTGCGTTCATCGTTCTGCCATTTGGAGTCGGCGTGAACTTTGAGCCATTTTTCGCTTGGGCCGTGACAGCTTTCGCAGGTGTTGCCTTCCTTGATGCTGTAGGTGGAACCTTGCAGGCCCTTATCGACGTTGAGGGCGTGGCAGGAGAGACATTTGTCGCTGGTTTTGACGTCGGCGATTTTGAGTTTGGCGCCGATGTCGGTGGAATCTTTTTTGGTGAGGGTTTCGAAGGCCTTGGCGTGTTTGTCCTGGCTTTTCCAGATGGTTAGTTCGTGAAGGGGTTCTTTGGGGGGCGTGTCGTCGCCGTCTTTATTGTGACAGCCGCTGCCTTTGCAACTGGCTGAGCCGTTGAACTTCATGCCGAGCGATGCGAGTTGCATGGCGGGTGAAGTTTTCATGGCGGCGTTGTCGCCTTTGACGTAACGCGAGATCGGGCCAAACAACAGCACGAAAACAGCCAGGATTGCGACAGAAATTGCGGCGAATCGCCTGGAAGTGGGCTGTGACATCCGTGTTCCCTTCTCTATATGTAAAGCGCGCGTCCGAGAGACGTTATGACAAGTAAATCTTCTCGCTCGATGGTTGTCAACATTACAAATCGGGCAAACCGAGCTCGCGGCGTAAATTTCCGCCAAGGATGAGAGCTTGGTCTTGCTCGTTGAAGAGATCGCGGATGGTTTTTAAGCCGATGTTGGTTTCGGCTTCGAGGTTGTAGGGGAAGTCGAGGCCGAAGATGAGTTGTTGGACGCCGACCTGGGCGGCGAGTTCGGAGATGCGCTCGTTAGAGAGATGCCAGAAGCGGTTGTGATCGTGGGTGAAGACGCTGGCGAGGCCGGCGAAGACGTTGCACTTGCCGCTTTCCCAGGGGGGCGGAACGTGATTGAAGATGACGGCGAGGGCTTCTTCGAAAAAGTGATATCCACCGACGTGTTCCATGCTGAATTTGAGGTCGGGAAAGCCCCAGGCGACTTCGTCGAATTTGAGGACGCGGGTTTCGGAGAGGCGAGATTGGTGAACGCCGGTGTGGAAGGTGATGAACATGCCGAGTTCCTGGGCGGCGCTGTAGACCTCGAAGATGCGCGGGGAAAGGATGTCGAAGGATTGGGCGTTGGGGTGGAGCTTGAGACCCTTGAGGCCGAGATCGTGGGCTTCGCGGACCTGCTCGCGGAGGTCGTCGCGGGCAGGATCGATGGTGCCGAAGCCGTGGAGATTTTTTCGGGTTTTTAGTTCGTCGGCGAGCCATTTGTTTTGGTCGACGGTTCCTTTGCCGGCCATCTGGTAGGTGAAGGGGGCGAAACAGATGGTCTCTTCGATGCCGCAGGCGTCCATCATTTGGAGAAGGCGATCGATGGTGCCTTTGGGATTGACGGAGGCGGGGAAGACATGGGCGTGGTTGACGGAGATGCGATAACTCATGGCAGGCCTCAGTCAGGTTGAACCGGGTTGAGAATATCGGTGAAGTGGAGGAATCACAAGATTGCCGATTGCCAATTTCCAATTGCCAATTGAGAAATGATCCAATCAATTGGCAATCGGCAATCAGTTGACGGGTGCGCTGCGCGCGCATAGCTTTGTTCGCCAACGGGACTTTGCGGATTGACGGCAATCTCATAATGACGGGCGGCTATGGCTCGCAACAAGACCCAGAAACAGATCGCGCAGCGGATCGACATCTGGTATTTCCGTCAGCCGAGGTTTTTGAGCAGGGTGCGACGTGCGCTGGTTTGGGTTTGCTTGCTGGGGGCGATTGGGTGGGTGGGGGTGAGCGCCATGCGATCGCATGGCAAGAAAAGTTCGTGGCTTGATCCGCTGACACTTACTTCGATTCATAATCCGGGACATCTGGCTCACTCGCACGCGATGTTGGAAGAGCGGTGCGATGAGTGTCATGTTGGTGAGAAGGCAGGGGCTTTCACGCGGAATGTGACGGATGATGCGTGCCTGAAGTGTCACGATGCGGCGATTCATCGGGAGAATCAGAAGATCGCGAAGGATAAGAGTGGGGGTTCGCTGGCGTCGCTGACGCTGGCGATCGAGGATGTAAATCATCCGTTCAAGGCGCACTCGGCGGGGTGCGTTGATTGTCATACGGAACATAAAGGGGAGGCTGCGCTGCTGGGGGCGGATGATCATAATTGCATTGTTTGTCATCAAGATTTGAAAGCAGCTGCGGCGGATGCATCGAAAGTGCCGGATGTGGTGAATGTGACGACGGCGTTTGCGGCAGGGACGCACCCGCGATTTGGGCGGGCGCTCACCGTTAATGGCAAATGGGTGGATACAACAAAGATTAAGTTCAATCATAAGTTTCATTTGAATCAGGTGCCGGCGATTCAGGGGGCGG
>DATAPK010000146.1:0-7953 GCA_036265245.1 Tepidisphaeraceae bacterium
AACAGCCGATGTCACCCGCATCGCCGCCCCGGACGACCAGACGATGGGTGTTGCCCGCTTCACACCAATGGGGCAATTGGATACGAACTTTAATTTGGGGCAAGGCTTTAACTCCATCGATGTCGGCGACAGTGAAACGGTGGCGGCGGTCGCATTGCAGTCGCTGCCTCAGGATTTCGGCGCGCAGCGCATCGTGGTTGGCGGGAACAACGGTGAGGGCAATGTTGTTCTGGCTCGCTTCAACTCAGACGGCACGGTCGACTTTGATTTTGGCAACAACGGTGGATTCACCAACCAGGCACTGGAAGATAATACGATCGTGAACGACATCGCCGTCGATGCGAACAACCAGATTTACGTTGCTGGAGTCGAAGGCGATATATTTAGTGCGATTCGCCCGGCTGCCGAGACTTCTGATCCGGGCGCCGGCGAAAACTCGGTGCTGGCCTCGTTCGATTCAAATGGCGGCTTGATCCGTGAAACGGATGGCGATTCCGGCACCGCTTACAACGGCCTGACGGTCGACAGCAACGGGAAAATTCTTGCAGTTGGGACCGATGGCGACGATTATCTTGTCGGCCGGTACAACTCGAACCTATCGTTCGACACCACGTTTGCCAGCGGGCCGATCACAACCGATCTCACTCCAAGCGGTTCGGAGGCTTCCTTTGACGACACGGCGCTGGCGGTGTCGGTGAACACGGATAATCAGATCATCGTTGGCGGATTCAGCGAGAACGATGGAGATTTGATGGCGTCGTCGGCGCGTTATGTCGGTGATACGCCGAGCAATCCGTTTGATATCGAAAACTTCGTCACCGATCTGAATAATCCGCCGCCCGAATTGCAAGCTATTCTGGCTCCCCTGACGCCCGGCGCCATCGCGAACATCGATTCACAACCCGACGCCAACGGCAACGTCAATATCGATACGAACAATCCCAAGGGCGATGTCATCACGATCACAACCGTCACTGCAAAGGACGGCAAGAAGAATGATGACGTCAACATCAACGGCATCCATTCGTTTTATGACGTGGGCACGACCAAGTCGATCACCATCAATACCGATGGCGGCGCGGATGTGATCACGGCTGACAGCACGGTGAAGACCACGCTGATTGTGTATGCCGGCGAAGGAGATGACAGCATCACCGGCGGCGGCGGGAAGAATATTCTCTTTGGCCAGGGCGGTAACGACACCATCAACGGCGGAGCCGCAGCCGACGCGCTGGTAGGCGGCGCCGGGTCGGATCATGTCAACGGCAACGGCGGCAACGACATTGTGATCGGCAGCGCCAATGCCGATACGCTCAATGGCGGCGCGGGTCAGGATATCGTCATCGCTGGCAGCACCAGCTACGATAACGACCCCGGTGCCCTCAGCTCACTGTTGGCGGAGTGGAACAGCGGCGACACGCGTGCCAACAAGATCAGCCATATTACCAATGGCACCGGCGCGAACGCTCCGTTCAAGCTGAATCCGACCGGTGGCGCGAATGCGACCGTCGTCGATGACGCCATCAAAGATTCCCTTACCGGCGGCGCCGACAGCGACTGGTTCTTCTACAAGAAGACCGGCAGCAAGGCCGATGCAATCAGCGATCTGGCTTCCGGCGAGCAGGCCACTTTGCTCTGATCGATCGACAATTTTGCAAAACAGATGAACGCGTGAGTGGAATCCACTCACGCGTTCACGTATTTACATCAAAAGCATGTCTCCCAAAATTTCACTGGTGATCTGTGCCTGGAACCGAGCCGACTATGTCGCGACGGCGATCAAAAGCGTGCTGAACCAGACGCGTGGCGATTTTGAGCTGATCGTCTGGGATGATGGATCGACCGATGACAGCATTAAGATCGCGCGCGAAACATCACGCAACGATTCGCGCGTGCGCGTTATTGCAGGCGAGCATCAGGGGCTGCCGCTTTCGGTGAACGCGGCGGCGAAAATGCTGTCGGCGCCGTATTTTGCGTGGGTGGACAGTGATGACATCCTGCACGAAAGCGCGCTGAAGGAAACCGCTGCGATTTTGGATGCGCGGCCTGAGATCGGGCTTGTCTATACCGATTATCAGGTGATCGACGAAAAGGGGACGATGAAGGGTTTGGGGCATCGGTGCAAAATTCCTTATTCGAAGGATCGGCTGCTGGTCGATTTTATGACGTTTCATTTTCGGTTGATGCGGCGGGAGCTTTTTGACGCGGTGGGGCAGTTGGATGCCTCGCTCGGGTATGCCGAGGATTACGATTTATGCCTGCGCATGTCGGAAGTGACGGAAATTCATCATCTTGCCAAACCACTTTATTATTATCGCAGCCATCGGAAAACGATCTCACAGCAACGCCGGTTCGATCAGATTGAGACGTCGGCCCGTGCTGTCCGCAACGCGATGGCCCGCCGGGGAATGGATCAAACGCATGAGCTTGAGGTGGAATATCGGTCGCAGTTTCATCTGCGGAAAAAGGGAGAGGGGAAGAGATTGAAAGATTGAATCATCGGATCATTGAAGCATTGTAAGATTTCTCAATGATTCAATGATTCAATGATTCAATGATTCAATGATTCAATGATTCAATGGTTTAATTTTCTGTCGCGGCGACGGCGGATTTGTCTTCGATGACGGTGACATTCAAACCTCCGGCGACTCGGCGAATAATCACTGTGGTTTGATCATCGACGGGCTTGTCGGGGTCGGTTTGCCATTTGGTGACGGCATCGCGGATGGCGCCGCTGATTTCGATGGTGGATTTGCCGGCGTAATTTTTGAGGGTTTCGATGACGCGCTCGATGCCGAACTGCTCGCCGTTGCTGGCGGGGGCTTCGAAGATTCCGTCGCTGGTGACGATCAGCATTCCGCTGAGATCGAGTTGCAGCGGGCCGATTTCGTCGCCCATGTAATCGGGCATGATGCCCAGGGGGAGCGCGGTGGCGTCGAGGGATTGGAATTCTTCGCCGTCTTTTGCGCACCAGAGCATCGGGCCGTGACCGGCGCTGGCCCAGTGGAGGGTGCCGGTGGAGTCGAGGAATCCAAGGAAAGCGGTGACGAATCGGGCGGGCTCGAGGTCTTGTGCGAGCCGCGCGTTGACACGGGCGAGCAGGCCGTTGGGGTGATTTTCGATTTCGGATAATGCGCGCACGAGCGTGCGCACTTGCGAGACGATGACGCTGGGGGCTAGGCCGTGGCCGGAGGCGTCGGCGACGAGGATGCCGAGGCGTCCGTCGGGCAGCGTCCAGAGATCGAAGAGATCGCCGCCGGTTTCGTCGGCGGGTTTGGTCCAGCCAAAGGGTTCGATGCCGTCGATGATGGGCATTTCCTTGGGGATGAGGGCGACCTGCACATTTTTGGCGAGGGACATTTCGTGACGGAAGATGGCCAAATCTCGCTCTTTTCGGCGGCGATCGATTCCTTCGGTGATGATGCGGGTGACGAGACAGGCAGCCCAGGTGAGCGCGATGGCGACGAGTGGGCCGGCCGCGCCGACGATCCATCGGCCCCAGTCAAAGAGCAGGACGCCGTTCACGAGGAAATAGATCACAGCCGCGGCAATCGCGGTCACGACGCCCGCGGGTGGAGAGAGCCAGCCGGTAGCGAGTGCGATGAATAATCCCAGCAGAATGGTCAAAAGCCCTGTTATCCAAAAGGGCGCCGTTCGCCACCATTGGCCGGTGACGACGGCGTTGGCGATGGCGCCATGGACAACGACGCCGGGGCAGCGGGCGTGAAGGCTGGTTGTTACAAAGTCCACCGCGCTGGTGGCGGTCCAGCCGATCAGCACACCCTTGCCGCCGAGTTGGCTGGCCAATGTCTGGCGATATTGCTTGAGCTGCAGTTGCAGATCTTGATTCTGCTGCATCGCCTGCGTGGTGGTGCTGGTGACGCGCTTGATCAGATCGTAAGCCTGCTTTTCTTCGGGCTTGAGTTCTTCCGGTTTGAATCGGCTGAAGCTCTCGAGCGAATAGCCGGAATCATCCATCGTTTTCAGTGCGACGTCGATGATTCGTTTGCGAGCAGGGACATCTTCGGGATCGGGTTTTGAGGCGAGATATTTTTTCCACAGGGCTTCGTCCAAGCCAAATTTTTCCGGGCCGGGATGAAGCACATCTTCCACTGCCTGGTCAATGGAGGCGTTGTTGGTGCGAATTTTTTCCCGAGTCAGGCAGATATCCCAGACAGAATTGATCGACTGATGCTGCTTGCTGATTTTGTGCTCCGGCCAGTCGTACATCGTGTCCCACGAACTTGTGCCGAACCACGGCACATCCGCGATGATGGGAATATCACGTTTGAGCGTGCTGGAGTATTGCTTTCGGATCGGCACGACAACGTCGCCATGCGGAGAGGGGACGATCAGGCTGTTGGTAGTGATCTTTGCCTTGCTAAGATCGGCATCGATCATCGCGCATCCAAAGGCCAGGCCCCACTGCGGTAAAATTCTGTTGTTTTCAGAAACCAGCAGCGGGATGGAACGCACGACCGGCTCGCTGAGATTATCCACATCGACAAATCCACCGTCCGCTGCGGCACGGCTGTATTCGGGGATGGGCATCAGGTTTGGAACCGTCACCAGCATGTTCGGAAGGGCCAGAGAATTGGGAAGACCAAAGCGGCTTGCTTCTTTCACCGCCGCCACATGGTCGAATTGCTCCTCAAGCAGTTTGCGAAGGGGTGAGTGGATGGTCTTGTCCGTATCCGGAAGCAGGCGATCCTGAAGCTGCTGAATGGAATATGTTTCGCCGTCAAGTTCGTGACTGATGCGTTGAAACATGGCCTCGCGACGCGCTGGCAGGAAGCTCGCGGAGATAGCTGCGCTCACTTCTTCCGATGCAAATCCCCGGGTGCGAAGCCGGGAAGAAAGCTGCTCGGGAGTCAGCTCGAGATTCGCCGTCAATTCAGCCACGATTGCGGAGTCGAGGGTAGAGACTGATTTGGGCGGCGCAAGCTGAACGGAAACTGGAATCGTCACATTGAGGTGCGATAGCGCTGTTGCCATCGCGTCATCATCGTTGACTGATTTGAACGATCCGTCTGGCTGTGGAATCCACTGAGGGCGGGCGGGTTCTGAATAGATAATGTCGATGCCCACCGCCTTTGGCATGGCACGAGAGATTTCTTCGAGAATGTCAGCCATGGTGGCGCGAGGCCAGGGCCATTGGCCGATTGCATCGAGCGCTTTGTCGTCGATATCAAGGTGAACAAGACGATCCGTTGGCGGCTTGCGGAAATATTGGCAGTCGGCGACGCGGCGGTCATAGAGCCATTTTTCCAGGCCGCCGAGCCCGCCCATGGCATCGCATACCAGCACGGCGAGCGTGAGGGCGCTGCCGACGATGGCACAGAGGCGGAAGACCTTTCGCTCGAGGTCGGTCATGCCCGGCATCATCCTCCGAGGGGCGATGAAACTCAATTCGCGGGGGTTAGCGTGATGCTTTTAAGCTGCATCAATGGGCCTTTGTTCAATTTGATCGACTGGATCGTCAGCGTTTGCAGGCCTTGGCCCACCGAAATCGTCCCGATCTCTTTGCCGGGCGTTTCCTTTTCAATGCGCGACGGCACGGTGGGTGCGCTCAGATTGGATTCGCCGATATTGATATCGAATGTCGAGCCGGCGAGCTGGTCTGAACAGAAATAATTCATCTCGACTTTGTATTTGCCGCTGGATGCGGGAACAAAATCCCAGATGGCCTGGTCGCGTGCGTTGGTCCATGCATCGAGGTAGTCACGCTGCTCGTTGAGTTTGAGTTTGCGGCCATTGATGACTGCATCGGCGGCCTGCAATGTGATGACGCCCTGCGCGTCCGGGCGTATGGTTGTTGCAAGCGGATCGACCTCTCACGGCCTGCATCCAGGCGTCGGCGTCGAATTTCACGGGATTGAATTGTTGCGTGAGGGCGGCGTAATCATCGACGGGGACTCTGGCGTTGTGCATGATCCATTCGCCGAGGCTCTGGATCTGCTGTCCCTTCCACACGCCGGCGGGGACGGAGTAAACGCCCCAGTGAATGAACATGCCGAATCGCGCCTCTCGCCACCATTTCATGCGGGCGTCGCGCTGCTCTTTGGTTTCGGATTGATCCGTGCCGGCATAAGCGCGTGGGGGCCTTGTGAAAATCGAGATTGAAATCAAAAGAGCCACGAAGGCACGGAGAGCACGAAGGAAGACACGAAGAGAAATCATTTCTTTGTGTCTATCTTTGTGAACTGCGTGACTTCTTAGGTTGTTCTGTCCGTTCAAAATATCGTTCATGTGAAATATCCGAAGGGCCTTCAGGTGAAACTCCATTCGGGCTCATCGCTGGAATTGAAATAGACCGCCGGCACGGGAATGTTCAGCAGGCGCAGGTAAACGCAGAGCTGGGCGCGGTGATGGATCAGATGGCTGAGGCACCAGATGCGCAGAATGGTGGAGCGAGATTCGCGGTATAAAACCTGATCGCCGCGGCGGAGGGTCCATTCTTTGGACAGGGCTGCATCGTCCATCTTCGCCATCGCTGCTTTCACAGCGGCGGCGTTGTCGTCGAAGGTTTTGAGCAGATCATCTCGCCCGTCGGGTTTGTCGCGAGGGGGTTTGACGGTTTCCAGATCGAGTTCGTCGGAGGCGATGGTGTCGATGATCCATTGAAGCAACCCGACGATGTGCATGGCCAGACTGCCGGCACTCATCGATTTTTCGTGAACCTTCCAATCGAATTTGTCTTCCGGCAAGCGTTCCAGAACCCGGCGGGTGACGGCGATTTCGCGGTCAAGATCGGCAAAGGCGACCTGTTTTGGTAACGGGGAATATGCTGATGATGACATAAGGCTTCCTGAAAATGGCGAAAGATCTTCCGAGGGTGGAGAAATAATACCTTCATGCCAATCGGAACAAAAATCACAGCGTGTGATTTGCCAGCGTTCGTAGTAAAAGTCGATATTATTCGGCGAAAAGAATGATGATCATCAATTTTGGGGCGGTCTATAGATAAATGCGGCGCGAGTTTGATTCAATCGCGGCGGGATTTTTGCGAAGGAGGAGGGCCATCGGGCGGGTTTGGTTTTTGATTGCCGTCTTGTTTGATGCGGCGAATCACAGTACCCCATGCATGAGTGATATCCGCCTCTTCTTGAGGATCATTTCTGTTGGCACGCCATGCATGAAAAGAGAGCGCGAGAGATAACAAAATGGGAAGGCCGCAGAAGATATATTCCATTGAAGTTACAGACGGAATCAGTCGATTGTACCAAATCGCCGCCCAGTGATATCCCAACATAAGCGCCCAGATTCCATGTAACATTGTGAAGTTGATTCGGTGGGCAAAAAGATTTGCATCGGCAAAACGATTGCGCAATTTTTTTAGCGTCGACATTCCTTCGCGCTGTTGGTCCTTAATCGTGCGGAATTCGAACCAGTGTATTTCCCACTGAGACGCCTTCATTAACCGCAAATAGACAGTGAATGTTCGTACCTTGGTCCAGAGATGTTGGCTTTGTTTGTGAAGTATCTCCAACACGATCGTAACGATGAAGGCTGTGATTGCGGCGACATGCAAATCTTGAATGGTCAGCAACGCCGGGTCTTTGAGGAACTGTCCAAAGGGAGCAACGCACACCGTCACCGCGGCACATCCAAGAAGAAATCGTTGATGGACGGTCTGAGTTACTTCGGTGTGAAGTTTCGCTATATCTTCGTGGCTAAGCGGCGGGAGAGGGTCACGCATACAGCTTCCCTTTGTTAGCTGAAAAATATCCTACCACTTAGACGCAGAAAAATGCAAAATAATTTTTTAGGACAATGATCTTGGATAAAAGAGTCGCCATAACCATCGACAAGAAAAGAGAATGACGTTTTTGGAGATAGAGACTGACACCCCCACTGTGGCAAGGTAATTTTCAATGATAATTGTTGAGGTTATTAATTTTCAATCGTTCAGGAGGTGGCAAAGAATGTTCGAAGGGTGCAAATATGAAGGCT
>DATAPK010000147.1:0-17726 GCA_036265245.1 Tepidisphaeraceae bacterium
TTGTAGACGCAAGCCTTTCAGCCAGCCCATCGATCGTCCCCAATCCCGCTTCCAACAATGCCTCCTCGCCGCAGGCCGGCGCAAACACTCGCATCGCGGAGACAACCCAACCACCGCCCAGTCACGATTCTCAGACAATCGACAAGTTTTTTCAGGACGGAAATAACGGCGACCCCGCCAATCCACTGGCGTCCAATTCACCACAGCCGCCGCATGGGTCCAAAACATTCATTGAGCAGGCTTCGCAAAGAATAAAGGCGACTGCCCCCGGTCCAAGCCGGGCGGTGGTTTCATTCCAAAATGCTTCTCCTTTGCCCCCCATGCACGGCGATTTGAGCCCCTCCATTTTGTCCCCCCGCCATCTGCTTGCCGCCTCCATCGGCCTGGCTACTCGAGGGCTGCTCGGCAAAACCACCTTCGATGCTGATATTTTTTCAGATAACAACTCGCAAACGTCACTCGCCGATCGCTTTTCATCGCGGCGATCCGATCTCTTCGGCCAGCGCGAGATCGATCCCCAATCCCTAAACGGCGCCGATCGCGCCGGCCTGCTCGAAGAAAACGGGCAGCGCCAAGTCATCAGTTCCGCAACCGCCGCCGCCGCGGCGCGCCGCCGCAAATCCCGCCGCCAGCCCGCGCCAACCCCGCTTCGCAGGTCTATCGCCTGCGCCACCACCATCGTCGTGGGCTGCCTGCTTCAAACCATCTTTCTTCTGCACACCACCGACGCATACGCCATCACATTGCTTTGCGTGGCAACGAACATCTGCACCCTGGCAATCGTCGGCTGGTCGATCGGAGTCAAACGATGGCTGCCGCGCCGTTCACCGGAATTGCTTGTGCTTTCAGTCTTTGCGGGCCTCATCGCGGCGGCCATGACCTGGAACATGCTGTATCACGGCTACACGAGAACGCTGGTTTACCGCAACGAAATCTTCCGCCGAGCGCTGCACCGCCCCTACACGCCGCTTTACGGCGCGCCTCAACATTTCAACGCCAGAGTCGCCATTTTATGTGGGATCGGCGGCGCCGCTTTGCTTGCCGGCGCGAGCATTTTCATCTTCGCCTCGCGAGCCCGGCGCTTCGCATGGTCTGCCCTGATCGCCGCGCAACTGGCGGCCATCGTCTGCTTCGCCATATCCGAACGCCCCCATCGCCTGGCCCCCGATGTAAGTGGATACGCGGAGTTTTCCAAGGATCTACCCCGCTTCTCCAGCACCACTGATTTAGTCCAACATTACATCGAGAAAATGCCCACGCTTTCCTGGCTCAATCAGCATTATCCCCCAGGCAATATGCTCCTTTTTTTGATGCAGAAGCAGGCGGGCCTGCCTTATTTGGTGAAATCGATCGTCATCTTTTTCGGATTGCTGACATCGATCCCTCTGTATCTGCTTTGCCGCGAACTCGAGCTCAACAAAATCGCCTCCAGATGCGCGGTGGTGCTCTGCGCCTGCAGCAGCGCCGTGGTCATTTACACAACCGTCAACACGACCTCCTTGATTCTGCCGCTGACGGCATTGTTCGCCCTGGGCATGATTCGCTCGATGCGCGTCGGCAGCCGGCGTGCGGCGTTGCTGGCGGGCATCTCGCTCGTCGGTTTCTGGACGATCTCATTTTCATTCACGCTCCCGGCGGCGCTGCTGATGCTGATGTCGTTGATCGCGCTGTATCGCGAGTTGCTGAATTGGCGATACGTCGTGCGCGCCTGGCTGTGGTGTGGTTCTTGTATTCTTGGGGGCCTGGTTTTCCTGCGAGCCGTCGTCGGGCTCGATCTGGTCGGCTGCCTGATCATAGGCGTGCAGGATCATCAGCTTCAGCAGAGAAACGATCCATTTCATCCGTGGCAGAGTTACCTGCTTCGTTCAACGGGCAACATCCTGGCGTATCTGATCGTCGTCGCGCCGCTGGCGGCTTTTGCGGGCATGTCGTTGTTCAAGAGCGCCAGATCAAATCCCCAACGCACATTGGCAGGCACGCTTGGGCTGGCAACATGGATTACCCTTCTTGTGGCCGGATTTTCCGGGCTTTTCTGGCTTGAGACCGAACGAATCTGGGTCTTTTTCACCCCCTTCCTCGCCATCGCCGCCGCCTATGCAATCGCCCGATACGATCGATCGCAAAATGTCTCCCTGCCGTTGTCTCGCGGACAGTTCGGCATCAATCGCATGGCCTTGGCCACCTGCATATTGAGCGCGATCGCGCTGGTCAGCAGCTACGAGATGATCTTTATGCCCTATCGTCCGTAACCAGCAATTCACATCCGCGGCGGCTTGCCCTAGTCTGGTGGCCATGGCCCAGACCAAGCAGGAAATTCTTCAGCTACTCGCCGGCGCCAAGCCGCGGCATCGGTTCGGGCAGAATTTCATGATCGATCAGAATCTGGTGCGTATCGTCGCCGAAGCAGGGGAAATTTCAGACAAGGATACGGTTATCGAAATCGGGCCGGGCACGGGAACGCTCACTGAGGAATTGCTGTCTCGCGCCGGGCGAGTGATCGCGGTTGAAATCGATCGCGATCTCGCCGCGATGCTGCGCACAAGATTTCCAAACGATCCAAAATTTGAATTGATCGAGGGAGACGCTCTCAAATCCAAGCATGCGTTGAACGATGATTTGCTCCGGGCTTGCCACTTAAGTGGCAAGCCCAGTGCGCACACCAAGCTGGTGGCTAATCTGCCGTACAACATCGCATCGCCTTTGGTCATCGAATTGCTTATCGCGGGCGTGGAATTGCTGGCATTTACGGTTCAAAAAGAGGTCGCGGACCGCCTGCGCGCTTCGCCTGACTCAGACGCATATGGTCCGCTAAGCGTCATGGCACAAATGCTTTCTCGCGTAGAGTTTTTGCGAACGCTTCCGCCCCAGGCGTTCTGGCCGGCACCCAAAATTGATTCGGCATTGGTCCGCATGCGGCGAGACGATCGTCTTGGCCCTCTCTCGCCGCAATTTGGTCAATTCGTGCATCAGCTTTTTTCCGCCCGGCGAAAAACGTTGCGCAAGTCGCTCGCGCAGGCGGGATTTGATGCGAAGGACGCACTGACTGATTTGAAAATAGACGAGCAGCTTCGTCCCGAGACTCTCACGCCGTCGCAGTTTCTGGAATTGTTTTCAAAGCTGATGCCCGCAACGCACACGGAAAGATAATCCCGCACGCCAGCAGTAACACAGCTTGTGCGACGAAGAGCATCATCGATTGGCCATGCAGCCGGGCGAATTGTGGCGAGCCCGACAATCCGTTTCGTCGAAGTTCTTCCATCGGTCCGACATACCAGATCGCGACGGCCACACCGGTGCAGGCGGCCATAGCCAGCAGAACAAAGATCGCAACCGCCGCTTTGCTTGGTGCAGAAATACGCCACGCAACCGTTGTCGCCAATGCAATCGCCGCAAGGACCAGGTGATATTGCTGGAAAACCACAAAGAGCTGCGGCGCTGCCTGGACGGCGATGTCGTGATTGTTGTTGAAGAGGGTTTTGACGAAGACGAAGAGCGCGATCAGGCCGCCGAACCACAAGGCCCAGGCGAGGATCGCGATGGTCATCGTTATCTTACGCATGCGTAAAGCGAAATTATTATAGCTTTCCTTGTCGCTTCAGCCGTGTAGCCAATTCATACACATCAATTTTGTCGCCGTGCTTTCTAATCCCCACCATGACGACAACAATCGTGATTTGCCCGTTGGATTCGATTTGGTAAAGGATGCGATACCGTCCAAATGAAAGCCGGTAAAGCCCTTGAAGTTCATCGACAAGTGGTTTGCCGAGTTGCGTTGGATCGTCCGCCGTGGCCAGATCACTTACTTTTGCGACTATTTTTTGCCTGACTGTGGCGCTGCCTATTTTTCGCAACGCTTTGCTTGCGGGCTCGGACCATCGAATTGCGATTGGTTGACGTGCCAAGACCAACTTCCTTCATCATCTCCGCATGATCGATCAACCGGCCATCCTCAATCGCGGCCAATCCCTCGCGAATCTGTTCCATCGCTTCAGGATCGCCTAGCAGATCGAGCGTTTCCAGCAGACCTTCAAAATATCGGGCATCAACAAGAACCACGGCGGGCTTGCCGTGCTTTTCGACCACAATCGGCCGCTCGGGATCGCGCATCGCCTGCTCGGTCAGTTCCGAAGTTCGATCGTGCAGTTCTGTTGCGGTAACAGTATCCATAAGTCACTCTTTATTACAAGTAACAATTGCTCAATTTTATGACAGAATTATGTTACTCTATAGAGATATATAATTACAACATATTTTCAGTCAAAAATTAGGGGAACAGCCCCTTCAACCGGCACGCCTCCGCGACCCGGCTGATCGCGATCGTGTACGCCGCTGTGCGATAATCGCAATCGGCCTGATCTGCTTTGGCATTCACTTCGTCGAACGCTTTTTCCATCACCTTCTGCAATTCATCTTGAACACGTTTGGCATCCCAGAAGAAATTTTGCAGGCCTTGCACCCATTCGAAATAGCTGACGGTCACGCCGCCGGCGTTGGCGAGGATGTCGGGGAGGATGGTAACGCCGTTGTCGCGAAGCATTTCGTCGGCCTGCGGAGTCGTCGGGCCGTTGGCGCCTTCGACGACGATGCGGGCCTTGATGTCCGGGGCGTGCTTGATGTCAATCGTGTTTTCCATCGCCGCGGGGATCAGCACATCGCAGTCGCAACTCAATAGTTCATCGTTGGTGATTGCATCGCCTTCTGGAAAATCGGTGAGTTGGCCATGCTCTTTGACATAAGCGCCGGCAGCGGGGACATCGACGCCATTTTCGTCATATACGCCGGCGAATTTGTCAGAGATGGCGATGATTTTCGCACCGCGTTCGTGGAGCAGATTGGCCGTGTGGAATCCGACGTTGCCGAAGCCCTGGATGGCGATGCGCACGTCGGTCACTTGCTTGTTTTGCGTTTTGAGAAAACTGCGCAGGACATTCATGACGCCTCGGCCCGTGGCTTCTTCGCGGCCGACCGAGCCGCCGATGGTCACGGGTTTGCCGGTCACCACGCCAAGCTCCTGGTGGCCGACCATCATGCTGTAGGTGTCGAGCAGCCAGGCCATCACTTGCGAATCGGTGCCGGCATCCGGCGCGGGGATGTCTTGGTTGGGGCCGATGATCGGCATGATTTCGCTGGTGTACCGGCGCGTCAGTCTTTCCTTTTCGCCCATCGATAATTTTCGTGGATCGCAGACGACGCCGCCCTTTGCGCCGCCGTAGGGAAGATCGACGAGTGCGTTCTTCCAGGTTTGGAGCATCGCCAAGGCCATCACTTCGTCGCGATCGACGGCAACGTCGTATCGAATGCCGCCTTTGAACGGGCCGCGCGCGTTGTTGTGCTGGGCGCGATAGCCGGTGAAGACTTGAATGCGGCCGTCATCCATCCGCACCGGGCAGGAGACGGCGAGCACGCGCTTGGGTGAACTGAGAACCGCGCGCCAGGTGGCATCGAGATTCATGGTTTGATAAACGCGATCGAAATAGAGGTGGGCGTTCTGCCAGAATCTGGAATGCTCGGACTCAGGCGTCAGCAGATCGGTTTTTTGCGTCATGCGAATCTCCTCGATCAACTATCCATTTCATCGGCAGAATACACAAAGCAAATCGACGTGAAAGCGCCCATTTGCGTGTGTTAAAACTCAGAGATTCGCTAGTTTCGCGCCAGCGTCAGGCTCATCGTGCCGATCACGACTTCATTGGCGAGCGCCCGGACTGTCAGCGAGCGAAGTTGCTTCTTGGGATCGATCGGCACTTCCACGACAGTTGCGGCCCCGCCGCGGATTTCCAATCGCTCGCGTTGGAGTTGAGGCAATTCCAGAACGCGCACCTGCCCGGTGCGGAGGTTGACTCGGATGGGCAGCGGCCCGGGGCGCCGGAAGCCGTAGTCGTCAATCATGTAATCCTGCTCGATGGGCCACCAGTTAGTGGGGTTTCGTAAGGCGGTTCGATCGGTGCTGCCATCGGCATAGGTGACGATGATTTCGCCGTTGTCGAACTGGCTTTCCATCGAGTTGGTCGAGCCGGCCATGAGCAACGTTGCGTGAGCCGCGCTTCCGCTGAGTGGGATTTCGATCTGATGGGGGTAATTATCCCACTGCGAGACGAAGGCGACATTCTTTGCATCGCCGGCGCCGGGCGTTTGCAGGGGCGTGCCATTGGGCAGAAGGATTTTTCCGCCGTTCTGATCGGCGGCGTGGCGCAGGCCGATGTCGTCGATTTCGACGATCGTTTCAGGGTGACACCAGCTTCCGGTTCCTTGTTTTGGAATTGAGAGAGAGCAGAAAGGTGAGCGGGGTGATCGATATTCCTGTTGGAAAATATGGGTGACGCGGTCGTTAAAGATATTTAAGAGATCAACGGATTCGTAATGATACTCGCGATTCGGAGAATCGATTTCTCTTATGATCGTCGCTGTATCCTTGAGAAGCCTAGCGACCTTGACTTCTTCACTTTTCCAAGTGATTGTAATTTCCGTTTTCTCCCCCTCAGGCGCATCAATCTCCGACATCGCCTTCCTGAATTTGACGCTATTTCCATTCACTGCAACGCTGACAATTTCTCGCCAAATCTTCGGCGATAGTTTCACCTTCATCAGTTTGCTGAATCTCTGGCTAATGACATAGGTTTCCGCGTCCCCCTTGCGAACGAACGACAAATCAAAATCAGGATGATGAATCGAAGCGTGATCCCATTTCTCCGGGAATCCTGGGCGAATCTGCAACTCACCTGACAGCTCATCAGGCCTGACACCGAACAATCCTTCAACTACCGCACGCGAGGACATCCCCACCCCATCCGCGAAGTCTCGCTGCGACTCGCCGCGGGCGGAATCGAAGGTGGTGCACATCCCCGCGTTGCCGGGACACAGGCCCATGTACATGCTGTCGAGGACACAACCTTTGAAGAGTTTGAACGCATCGTCGGGACGCCCCGCTTGCCAATATGCCAGCGAAGTGTGTGCGGCCTCGGCCATCACGACGTTGTTGGTGCTCCACTGGTAGGGCATCCAAGTGGTGGTGGGGATGGTGTAGAGCCCTTCATCGGGCACGCCGGGGCCGTGGATGGGGATGCGGGCGATTTCGCGATCGATGTAGCGCGTCATCTGGTCGGCCTGCTCGGGTGTGCAGGCTTGGGAATCGATCGTGTGATAGACCGTCCAGACGGCGGCACTGGGATGCACCAGTTGCAGGCCTAGCAAATCTTTCCACTCGGCGAAGCAGCCTTCATCCTTCACCCAGAGAAGTTCCTGCATGCCTCGCCAGATCAGATCGGCCTCGTGATCGTAAGGCGTTGAGTCTTCACCGAGCGCCCGCGCGAGCTTGGCGGCCATGCGGTTGTGCCAATAGTTGTACGCCGACGCATGCGTCGCGCCGCCGCCGTTGTATGAGACGTCATCGCTCGCCCAGAAGTCGCAATATCCTTCGTAAAGCGGCAGATTTTCCGGGCCGAAGGTTCGGCGGAAGAGACGCCGCTCCCACGCGATGTGCCGTTGAATCACCGGCCAAAGATCCTTGGCCATCTTCATGTCGCCCGTCCACATGATGTGGCGAAAAAGCCCGTCGATGTAAACGAGATTCATGTCGTAATGCGAATTGGACATGTCGCCGTTGCTGTGCAGCGCTGCCTCGTTGCGGGATAGATTCGCCTTCTCATCCGCGCTGGGCAGCGTGGTCGGAATCGGCGACGTATTCTGCTGGCCGGCCCAGTAGGTGAAATGTCGTGTCGCGCGATCGTGCCAACCCAGCGCATCATTCGCGTAAGGCCCGCGCCAGCCCAGCAGCTTCACTCGCCACGCCACCGCCCCATGCATGACGGCTCCCTGCTTTTCGTCCCACACACCATCGGCGGCGACGCAGAGCGCACCGACCGCCGCGTTGATAAATGGATCAGGGGTATCAACGACGACTTTTTCTCGCAGATTCTTCGCGCGCTGATCGGCTTCTTCGTATGCTTTGGCAGCATCTACATTCTCATCCTGCTTCTGCACGATGATGTAAAGCGGATCATCACCATTGAACCTAGCGGCGCTAGTCGCCACGGCCGCTTGCGGTTTAGCGCTGCTCGCCGCAAACAACTCTCCAACCGAATTCCATTTCTCAGCATCACCGAGCGAGATGCCCTGTCCCTTCGGGCCGGTTCCGAAGAGTGCCAGTGATTTGTTTTTGATGGAGAAACGGTTTCGGTCGATTGTAAAAGTGTCGTCGCGGCAATATTGCGGGTGAACCGCGAAGAACTCGCTGACTGGAACGACCTCACACCCGATATCGCCGTTGCGTTTTCCCTTGTCGCCGTTCAGGCCACCGAACGCGAAGAGCAATTCGGCATCTTTCGGTACACCCTGCGCTTCCATTCGCACGACATATCCATCCGCGCTCGCAAGCGTGAGCAGATTAACTGAGATCGCGCCATCGCCGAGCAGCGCATCGTGGATCTCATAGATCATTTCTGCTGGCCGATAGCGGGCGACGATTTTATCTGCATCGTTGAGCCACTTAAGCTTCTCGCCAACGCGCACACCCAGCCGCAGATTCCCACCCCGCCCCGGCAAATACAGACTAAACTCCGGCCGATCGCCCGCGTCCACCCGCATCGCTGAATTGCGGATATACAACGGTCGATTGAAATACTCGGGGCCGTTTTCGATGACGAAATCAGCGCCATCGGGGTGATAGCGCAAGGGGCGTTCTGTTTTCGCTGACAGAATCGGTTCGGCGTGGACAACCGAAGCAAACAGGCAGATCAACGATAAGAGATGTTGAATCCGAATCATTCGAGTCTATTCCATTTATGAAGCCGTTCTCCGACCATCAACACGCTTCGGCATGATAAGAGCCGACATGCATCAGCGATACATCCGCACCCGAGGTGCCTTTCTCTCGCGCCGCCTCGATTTTTAAGTCGTGCGATTCGCTTTTGTTTGCCGGCGAATCGGTTTTTATGCCCTCGGATTCGATTTCAATACCGGCTAAACCGATCCGGGCCGAATCTGATTCGCTTTGCACCCTTTGAAATTCGATTCGCAGGCAGGCCAATTCAATTCGCACGCCAACAGAGTCCATTTGCGCGCATCCAGATTCGGTGAGCACACGCTTAGTTCCCAGAATTCTTGCCTTCCTTATTCATCCTCGCCATCAATTTTTGTGGCTGCGTCATCGGCGCTGAACAGGCGCCGTTGGCGCAGACGAACGCGGCGGCGTGGGAAAGTTCTGGATACTGGACGTCATCGCGCGCAGGTGGGCCGGCTTTAGGGTCGTACCAGTCGAGACGGAGATAGCCGACGCCGACAGCGAGGGCGGTTTGGTGGAGCGCGATCGCGGCGGGGTCATCCAGGCTGCCGACAATGGTCACGTGCATCGGCTCGCGGCCGACTTCATCGGCGGCCAGCAACGTCGGAGCGGGGAAATGCTCGTCGCTGATCGCGGGAGCGGTGACGTATTTCAACGCTCGCTCGCTCATCTTTTTGAAGCGATCGTCGCCGGTGTACTGGTAGAGGAGATTGCTCGCGCGGGCGAGGCTGACGTTTTCGTCAAACTCAGGCGTGCTTGAAAGGATGCCGGATTCCTGGCTTGTCACGAAACCGGCCGGCCCTTTGTTGAAATGTTCGTCGATGAATTGCAGGGTTGATTTGGCGGACTTGAGATAAGCGGACTGACCCGTCGCCTGATAGAGCGACAGATAGGCCTGCACCATCGCGAGATTATCGCCTAAGTAAGGGCCGGCGACATCGACCTCATCGTGGTGGAATCCACCGCCGGCGAGGGCGCGGTGGGTTTCAACCCACGTTGCGATGTCTTTGGCGCGTGATAGATAATTCGCATCCCCTGTCGCGGCATAAAGAGCGACCAGCCCACGTACCGCCCAGCCGTTTTCTCTCGCGAATATATGTTTATCAACTCGCGGCAGGCCAATCTTCCGTCGGCCCGCATCGTCCAGCGCGAAATAGCCGGCGCTGTGCTCGCCGGGGATCACGTCGGCATCTTCGCTGGTGTAGAACACGCCCTCGGGTGAGCGCAGGAAATTTTCGAGAAACGAATCGATCGCTTTTGCGGACGCTAAATCAGCTTCATCATGCCAGAGTGAATACGCCCGCGCGTAAGTTCGCATCGACTCGGCCTGGAACTGCATGATCTTCTCGAAGTGCGGGTGATCCCAATCGCCGTCGGTGGAATATTGATAGATGCCGCCCCAGACGGGATCGATGATTTTACGCGTCTGCGCGAGCGTGGCTTTGACGCGATGCTCGGCCTGTGTATTGCCCGCAACGGCGCGGTTCATCTCATACTCAAGTGCATCCCACTCCAAAAACTTTTGAATCGTGCCCCAGCCTTCGTGGGCAGGGTCGTAGAGATCATCGAAGCGTTTCACCAATTGCGATTTTCGCTCGGCGCTCAGGCCGCCATCGCCGGCAACTGCTTCGACCGTTTGCACTTTTGCTGACGGCCCGGGCGTGGGATCGTCGATCGTCGCCTGCAAAATCGCCCGCATTTTTTCGGGAGGGATGTAGCCACGCCATTTGACCAGTTCTTTGCCTGAAGCGTCGAAGAGGATCGTCGCGGGCCAGCCATAATCTTCGTATCGATTGGCCAGATCAGGTCGGCCGTCCTGATCGACATGGATTGCGACGAAATGGGCTTTGATCAGTTCGCCGACCTTGGGATCGCGATAGGTTTCATGCTCCATCACATGACACCAGTGGCACCAGCCCGCGCCAAGATGCAGCAGAACGAGTTTGTGTTCATTCGCCGCCTGCTCGAACGCGGCGGAAGACCAGTCCTGCCATGAAATGCCTGATGCGAGGAGATCGGCATCGGTTGTTGGATTGGTGGCGGGCGCATCTGCATGCGCATCGATCGCCGCCACACCAATCAGAAAGACCCCTAAGACAATCCATCTCATGGCTGCCTCCGTGTGAGTCATCTCGTTCATTTTAACACGAGAGGATTTTTGAAACACGAAGTCACGAAGAGCACGAAGCGGTTTTCGGAATCTGCACGTGTACTGGCCAAGTATCGCTTTTTAATTAAGAATTAATTCCTAAACAAAATATATAAGAGATCGCTCGCCGCGAAGTATTCGGATTCCAAGAACCACTTCGTGCTCTTCGTGCCTTCGTGTTTCACTCGCATTACACGTGCCTGAGTTTGTTCAATCCGTTCAATGCCGCGACTTTGTACGCCTCGGCCAGGGTTGGGTAGTTGAAGACGTTGTTGATGAAGTAATCGACCGTGCCTTTGAACGCCATCACGGCCTGGCCGATGTGGATAAGTTCGGTGGCGCCGGTTCCGATGGCGTGGACGCCGAGGATCGTGTGGTCGTCCTGGTGGATCAGCAGCTTGAGCATGCCGTCGTAATCGCCGAGGAGTTGGCCGCGGGCGAGTTCGCGGTATTGCGCGACGCCGGCTTCGTAAGGGATGCCGGCATGGGTGAGCTGCTCTTCGGTTTTGCCGACCATCGAGATTTCGGGGACGGCGTAGATGCCGAAGGGGAATAATTCGGGGATCGAGTTCGTGGGAATATCGAAGGCGTGGCAGACGGCAAGCCGGCCTTGCTCCATCGCGGTGCTGGCCAGCGCGGGGAAACCGATCACATCGCCGGCAGCGTAAATATGCTCGACTTCGGTTTGATAGAGCGCATTCACTTTCAATCGCTCGCGGTCGTCGGATTTGAGGCCAACTTTATCGAGGCAGAGGGCCGCGGTCGTTCCCTGACGACCGACCGCATAAAGCAACGCCTGGGCACGCAAATGCTTGCCGGATTCGAGTGTCGCCTGCACCAAAGCGGCGTTGGGCGCAGTTGGCTGATTCATCGCCGGGGGTTTGTTGCCGTTGTCTTTGATAGAGGAGAGCGCCTGGCTTGGATCATTGGCCGCCGCTGCGGCAGCAGTTGCGGTTGAGACGGCCGCCGCCTGCCGCACCTCGGGATGATCGGGCGAAATCTCCTCGATCTTCGCCACCTTCTCGCCAAGCCGGAGCGTGATTCCCATTCGGCGCATCTGATATTGCAGGGCTTCGGTGATTTCCTGATCGAGAAAGCCGAGCACCTCGTCGCGTCCTTCCACCAGCGTGACCTTTAAACCCAATGCCGCGAGCATGCAGGCGTATTCGACGCCGATTACGCCGCCGCCCACCACAATCAGCGTCTTGGGCAGCGTTTCCAACTTCAGCAGGCCATCGGATGTAAAGATGGTTTTGTCGTTGAATGGCACACTTTCGGGCATAGCGGGGCGCGTGCCGGTGCAGATGATGAATCGCTCGCCGCTGATCAGTTCAAAATCATCACGGCGATCGATGTAAAGAACCGTGTCATCATGAAACCGCGCCGACCCCCAGATCAGCTCGATGTTGTTGCGATCGAAATGATCGCGAATCAGCGCCAGTTCCTGATGAATCACCTGTTGGCTGATGTAGATCAGATCAGAAACGGTGATGTTTCGCTTGATGCGCGAGGTTTCGCCAAAAAATCCGCGCTGGTTGGCGCCGGTTAAATGAAGCACAGCCTCGCGCAGGGCTTTGGATGGAATCGTGCCGGTGTTGATCGATGCGCCGCCGAGCACGTTGTTTTTCTCGATGATGGCCACGCTTTTGCCGAGCTTGGCTGCCTGGATGGCGGCTTTCTGCCCGGCGGGGCCGGTGCCGATGACAATACAATCGAAGTGTCGCATAGATTTTTGCTTCCCCTCCGCCAGATCGGATTGTAGGGGCCAAGGGGCCATTGGCAATGGTGTTTTCAGCAAAGAAACAATCCCTGGCACCGATTCATCGTGACAATTCACGATCGCGATCTCATAATATCGCCGATGCGAGTCATCATCGCACCCAACGGCAATCGGATGGTCGTCTACGACGGCCACAATGATCCGCCAGGGTGGTGGAAGCATGTGGAGATACCGCGACCGTCGCAGCGCTGGCGTTGGCTGAAGGTAATGGCGTGGGTGATTGGCATTATTGTGCTCCTGGCGTTCACTTGGTGGATTCTGCTGCCTTGTTTAGTTTTGAAAGCAATTATCGGGTTATTCAATGCATCGTCGCGCGCAACCAAAGGGCGAAAGCGATGGAGATGATCTTCATCCCCTAAAGCGGTCGCTTACGCTACAAAAGATTAGAGCATCTCTAAATTGGCGCGGAGCACCCTATAGCATGCGGATTCTCCTACGCCGTCACCGTCCTCGATTTTCTCTGTTCCCATCTGCAAACAAGGCCGCTAAGTTCCCCACATGGGATTCGATAACTATCACGAGCCGCCGGATGAGTTGCCTCAAAAAGTTCGCACCTTCGCGAGAATGATCGCTTCACTGACCGAGGAGGCGGAGGCGATCAACTGGTATGAACAGCGCCTGGCTGTCGAGAAAGACAGGCAGGCTAAATCCATCATGGAGAACGCGCAGCACGAAGAGTTCAAGCACTTCGGCATGGATCTGGAATTCCTGCTGCGGAAAAAACCGAAATGGCGGGAGACGCTTAAAGGCATCCTCTTCAAATCCGGGGATATTGTGAAACATGGGGATGAGGCGGAGGAAGAGAGCGAGTAAAGGCTATCTATCTCAGGAAATCCAGCTGAGTGATCGATCCACTGCTTTCTTCCACATCGCGTATCGCGCTTCGCGGTCATTAGCATTCATCTCGGGCGGCCAGCGCTTGTCTTCGATCCAGTCGGCGCGGAGTTCGTCTTCATCTTTCCAGAATCCAACAGCTAATCCCGCGGCGTATGCGGCGCCCAGTGCGGTGGTTTCGGTGATTTTGGGGCGGACGACGGGGACGCCGAGCATGTCGGATTGAATTTGCATGAGGAGATCGTTCACGCTCATGCCGCCGTCGACTTTGAGGGTTTTTAAGGGCACGCCGCAGTCGGTGGCCATCGCGTCGATGACATCGCGGGTTTGGAAGGCGGTGGATTCGAGGGCGGCCCGCGCGATGTGGGCACTGTTGGTGAAGCGCGTCATGCCGACGATCGTGCCGCGGGCGTCGGATCGCCAATATGGTGCGAACAAACCCGAAAATGCCGGCACGAAATAGACGCCGCCACTGTCGGGCACGCTGGCGGCGAGAGGCTCGATGTCGGCCGAGCGTTTGATGATGCCGAGATTGTCACGCAGCCACTGCACCAGCGAGCCGGTAACGGCAATCGAACCTTCGAGCGCATAAACTGCAGGTGAGCCAGCGCGTTGATAGGCAACGGTTGTCAGCAAGCCGGCGTTGGATTGCACGATTTTCTCGCCGGTGTTGAGCAGCAGGAAACAGCCAGTGCCGTAGGTGTTTTTTGATTCGCCGATGTGAAAGCATGCTTGGCCCATCAGCGCCGCTTGTTGATCGCCGACGACTCCGCAAACAGGAATACCTTCACTAGTGACGCCGAACGCGGAAGCATTGCTGGATGCGACAATCTTCGGCAGCATGGCGCGAGGGATGTCGAACACCGCAAGCATCGATTCATCCCAATCCAGCGTCGCCAGATTCATCAGCATCGTTCGGCTGGCGTTGGTGACATCGGTTACGTGCCTTCCCGTTAAATTCCAAATTAACCAGGAGTCGACCGTGCCGAAGAGTGCATCGCCCTTCTCGGCGCCTGCGCGGAGATGGGGAATGTGATCGAGCATCCAGCGCAACTTGGGTGCCGAAAAATAGGTTGCCAGGGGTAAACCCGTGATGGCGCGGAAGCGGTCGATACCCGGAGGATGCTCCACGAACTCGCGTCCGTGGCTGCGATGAGTCGCAAGTTCATCACAGATTTGTTTGGTGCGGGTGTCCTGCCAGACGATCGCGTTGCCGTATGGTTCACTCGTGTGACGGTTCCATGCCAATGTGGTTTCACGCTGGTTGGTGATGCCAATCGCTCCGATTTGCTTTGGGTCGATGCCATCCATCGCTTCGCGGAGCACCTGCTGCGTGCGCAGCCATATTTCCTGTGGATCGTGCTCCACCCAGCCGGGCTGGGGGAAGATTTGTTCGTGCTCTTTCTGCGAAACCCGCACAATCCCTGCACGGTCGAACAGAATGCACCGCGTGCTGGTCGTTCCCTGATCGATGGCGGCGATGTATTTCATCCTTCGATTCCCATGATACATTATGCCCATGACTTACTGCCTGGGAATCGTCACAAAGCACGGGCTGGTGCTGGCGTCGGATTCGCGAACCAACGCAGGGTATGACCAGATCAACACCTGCCGGAAGATGCACCCGTTCGTACAGGCGGGCGAACGCGTGTTTGTCGTCCTCACCAGCGGCAGCCTGTCCTGCTCGCAATCGATCATGACTTTATTGCGAAAAGAGTGGGATGAGGGAACGGGATTGGCATCGGTCACTTCCATGTACGAAGCCGCCCGCATCGCCGGCGAAAAAGTTCGCGAAGTGTCCGAAGCCGATCGTGAAGCGCTCGAGCGCGACGATTACAAATTCAACGTTCATCTCCTGATTGGCGGGCAGATCAAGGGCCAAGAACCCTCGCTCTATCTGATTTACCCGCAGGGTAATCCGCTGCAGGCGACCGAAGAAGCGCCCTATCTTCAGATCGGCGAAGTGAAGTATGGCCGGCCGATTCTCGACCGCGGAATTCGATACGATCGCACGACGCTCGAAGAGGCGGCGAAGTATGCGCTGCTCTCGCTTGATTCGACGATGAAATCAAATGTGACCGTCGGGCCGCCGGTTGATCTGCTGGCTTATTCGACAGGTGAGCTCAACATCACGCGGCACAGGCGCTTCGAGGCTGACGACGCGGTGCTGGTCAAAATCCGCACGCGATGGGATCAGGCATTGCGAAACGCGGTGCTCAAGCTGCCGGATATTCGATTCAAAACCGCCACTGGCCCCGGCAAGCCGATCAGTGAGGAAGAATCCATCCAACTGGTCGAAAATACCACTCCCGAAAACCCGTAATTTCAGGCGCAGACAATATCGAAGCCATCAATGTAGGCTTGCCTCCGAACATGATACAAGGAGCAGCAATGTTGAAGCGTTCGATCACGTTTGCGGCGGCTTTTCTGATCACCTGCGGTTGGGTTTGCTCGGTTCGGGCGGCGGATGACGGGGCTCTTAATTCGAAAGACGCCAAGTTTGTCCGTAATACGGCGATTGCCAGCACGCTCGAAGCCGATCTCGGGCAATACGCCGCCGACAAAACCACCAACAGCGACGTGAAAATGTTCGCCCAGCAGATGGTCACCGACCACGGCAAGGCGAATGAGGAGTTAAAGCAGTTGGCCGCCAGCAAAAATGTCGATCTGAAAGAGTCGATCGATAAAGAACAGAAGGAAGCTCAAAGCAAAAAAGGAAAGCTCGATAAGCTGAATGGAATGGAATTCGATAAAGCTTACATCAAAGACATGGTGAAGGATCACGAAGAGGTTGTGAAAGACTTTGAAAAGGCAGCCGAGGTGACACAGGATTCAGACCTGAAAACCTGGGCGGCGAAGATGCTTCCGACGCTTCAAGGTCATCTGACGATGGCGAAGGACATTCAGGCGAAGCTGGAAAAAGCAGCCGGCTAGGATTTTTCCAAAGATAAAATAGATTTATGTTTAGCCGGCGAGCATGCTCGCCGGCTTCACTTTTTGAATCTATCGCTCTGTCATTGAATGCGCGATGCTGGCCTGGGCGGGTTGGTCGTCCACCCGCCGCCAGATTTGCTCGTGGCCGATGGATGTTTCAACGGTGTAATGATCTCGCACATATTGTGCGATTCGATTCCAGGCGATCTGAAAATTCTCGCGTCGCTTGGGGAAACGCTCCAACTCCAGAATATATTTGCATTGATGCTGCACATAACTATCAAAATCCGCTCGCAGCACGATGTATTTGGGATGTGAACGATCAAAGTCCTTCAGGATCTCGCCGCTGTATTCGAGTGGAGCCGAATCGTAATTGGCAAAGAGGAACGTGAGCGGATATCGCGAGCCGCAATGCAGGCCGGTTTCGAGAAGCAGGCGCGTGGCGTCGTCCTTCCAGGCTTTGTCATCCGGCGCGGCATGAGCATTGAGATAAGCGCTGACCGCAAGCTCCGGCCTTTCTGTGGGATTCTGAAACACGAGCACCGCGCCATAAAGTGAAAAGATCGTCAGCGGCGCCAGCGCCGCAGCCAACGAGCCGATTTTCGCCTTGCGTGGAATCACGCCAAAGATCAACGCGAGCGGCGGCGCGAGGACGAGAAAGTGATACGCATACATTCGCCGCTGCGCCGCGACGCCGAGGATTTCCAGAATCAGCCAGCCGATCAGGAACATCCACATCGCGGGTTTAGTCGATGCATCCGCGCGATCGCGCTGGCGGCGGAAGATCACGCCGCGAACGAAGAACGGAAACCCGGCGAGTACGAGCACGATAATGGGCTTCATAAAATCGGCGGCCTGCCAGGAGGAATTTGCTGCATACATTGAAATCTGTTTGGCGAGTGCGGGCAGATCGCGGAGATTGTCGGCGGCGAGAAGATAGATCAGCGCGGTGGCGAGCGGGATCATCGCGCCTGCTAAACCGCCAAGTGCCAATTTAAATGTCGCTCGCCAGGAAGAGACGTAAATCGTCGCCGCGCACGCGAATGCAATCGCAACCGCACATCCGGAGGGCTTGAGCAAGGCGGCGGTCCCTGCACAGAGCCCTACCGCAAACGCATCTCGCCAATCTTCGCCAGCGAGTGCTTCCAGCGCGGCTGCCGCTGCAAGGGAGGCAAGCAATGCTTGTGGTGTTTCAAGTTGGAAGCCGCCGAACACAGTAAAATTGAAATTTAAAAAGGCGATCGCGCAAA
>DATAPK010000148.1:0-19792 GCA_036265245.1 Tepidisphaeraceae bacterium
AAGTTCGGAGTCGATGAGGTAGAACAACTCCAGCAAATAATCGTTGAACGTCATGGCCTCCTCCGTGAGGGGATAGGTGATACATCCATCTCACGAGGAGGCCTTTAATTTGGGAATCCCAAAAACCCGCACACGGCGTCATTGGTCATTTCTCAGTTGCAGTCGCCATCACTATCGGTCTGATTCTTATCCTGCTCGTTGCTGTTATCCGTATCGATGTGCTGCACGCCATGATCTTCATACATGATGCACAACCACGCCTTCTTCCCCTGCGGATTCGCGGTCGCCTGGATATACAGATGCGCCACCTTCAAATATTTGTCCGGCACGTCAAACTCCGTCGGATCGCTCGAATGCCACGCCCGCCAGCTTTCCCGATCCTCCCGCTTCGTCCCAATCTGAAAATCAATGGACGTCGCCTCTGTCCGATCCGTCCGCACCTTGATCCACCACCCCGTCTTCGTCGCCGTCCCAATAATCGGCGTCATCGCAGCCCGGCTCGACGATTCCTGCGAGGGAATTCCCATCACAAAAACCAGCAGCGGCAACATCACAAATAAAAATGAACGTCTCATCGGTATCCTTTCGTCAAAACTTCATCTGACGAATAGACCACCATCCGCAATTTCGCGGAACGTCAAAAATCCGCTCGATCCACCCAGAAATGAAATGCTTTCTCATCCTCGCATCGGGCTTGCCACTTAAGTGGCAAGCTCCTCGCGCGCAAGTTGCGAAACCCCATTCGAAAGCGAAACCTGCCACTCCAGCAGCGATCTCGCCGTCCGCTTCGGCAGAAACACATTCACCAGTAACACCCAGATCGGCCAAACCGTCGCCGCCCCAGTCACCATCGCCGCAAACGCCAGCGCCATCAACCCAATAAAGTCGGCGTTATACGGATGAACCATCGTCTGATTTCGCCGCTCATCAATGCCGCGAATCGCAACGCCCAACATGATCGCCCCCATCAACAGCGTCGCCAGCACAATCCCCACGACCCATCCTCTCCTCCATCGCAGCAGCGCCATCCGCCAAACCATCCCCAGCGGCCAGGCAAACAACCCAAACGCCAGCGCGCTCTCCCAATTAAATTTCGCCCCCTTCCAAACCATCTCATAAGGCTGGCCGGGCGCTTTTGCCCGAATCTGTTGAGTCGCTTGATAGTCATACTCATAAGACCAGTTCGCCCCCATCACCACCCACGCAAACAGAAACCATCCAAACAAATTCAGCTTGAAAAAAATCACCACCGCCAGCCACCCGCCCCGAATCCTCCCCAAAATCTTCTGCGCCGCCGGCCTCAACGTATTGATCGGCTGATGATGTCCACACTCCGGACAATGAAACTGCAACAGCGTGCAATGCTCGCACCTCACCTGCGCCAGCCCATGCAAGCTATACCCGCACTTCTCACAAAACACCGGCAACTCTTCCCCAAGTTTAATCGCCGCCACCTTGCTCCGAGTTTCGCTTTGATCTTCCACCGTCATAATACGGACGCTCAACCTTTTTCCGCCCACTCCGATTACGACACGGCTCCCACTTTATTCAACCTCATCTTATCCAATGATCGTCCCCCCTCGCTTGCGATTTCGCGTCCTTATCCTCCAACCATGTCACTTCCCAACCCGCCACTCAAAAATCCCCGCACTAAATTTCTCCGGCAACTTCACCTCCATCCGCACCGTCTTCGTCGTCACCGCCTCAAACGTCACCTTGTTAAACTGATTCAACCCCACCCCATACTCACTCGCCTTCTCCACCGGCTTCCACGCCTCCCCATCCTTATAAAGCAATCGCCACGACACCGGCACCCGGCACTCTCCATGCCCGGTATCATCAAACCAATACACCTCGCTCGAACTCACCGTCCTCGGCTCCTTAAAGTCATACTGCACCCACTCCGTCGTCCCCTTCCGTGGCCAAAAATCAAAATTCGCCACGTTAAAATCAACCGAGCTCTTCGGCACCAGCCGATCATCCAACGCCTCCAGCGTCGCATGCACATACGATGCACTGATCTTCACATTCGCATCGCGCGGAATCTCCGCAACCTTCCGATCCTCCGCCAGCCAAACAATCATCTGCCCCGGCGATCGATTATCCCACGCGTAATAAGGCACCGCGACAAAATCCTTCTTCACATCGTGCGCCGGATCCTCATCCATCACCGCCGTCGCCGTCCCTTTCACCACCGTCACCCCGCCCAGCAAATCCTTCCTGAATTCCGACGTCATCTCCGCGTCCTTCGGTAACACCAGATTCCGCACTGCTCGCTCATTATCCACTCCCTCCAGCGCATAAATAATCGGCCCGCGCCCAATCGTCACCCGCCCCACATCCGCATCCACATGCGGGTCCGCATACACCCTTTTCACCGGCATCGGAAAATTCACCTCAACCACATCCCCCGCCCCCCATTTCCGATCCACACTCGCATATCCATTACTCACATCGAGCTTCTCCATCTTCTGCCCATTCACCGCGATGCTTGCCCCCTCGCACCACCCCGGAATCCTCACCTTGATCAGAAACTGTTCCGCCGGCTCCGCATTCACCGTAATCTTCACATCCCCATCCCACGGATAATTCGTCCGCTGCGACAGCTTCACCGCCGTCTTCGCCAGCTTCACCGTCGTATCGCTCGAGATAAACTGATTCACCAAAATCTGATTCGCATCGAACGCATAAACCCGCTCGCCGATCGACGCGATAAATCTTTCCACGTTAGGCGGGCAGCACGGGCAATCAAACCACGCCTCCCGATGATGATCTCCCCGGCTGCTCAGCGGATTCACATAAAAAAACTTCGTCCCATCCAGCGAAATCCCGCTCAAAATTCCGTTGTACATCCCGCGCTCAACAACATCCGCATACTTGCCATCCGCGTGCATCAGCGTCAGCCGCTGATTCCAAAGCCCCAGCCCAATCCCCGCGCACGTCTCCGCATACGCGCTGTCGTTCGGCAAATCGTAAGCAACCGTAAATCCCTCGTTCCGCCCCGAAGGCCCGATCCCGCCCGTCACATACATCTTCCGATCCACCACGTCATGCCAAATCGAATCCATCGTCGTGAAATAATCCTTATCCCCCGTGATCCGCGCCAAATCCGCCACCCCGCAATACAGATACATCGCCCGCACCGCGTGCCCGACAATCTCGCGCTGCTCCTTCACCGGCAACTGATCCTGGTCATAATCCCGATTCGTCGCCCGCCCTTCCGTCTCCCCCCGCTGCGCCACAAACCACTCCGCCAGCTTCAAATATCTCGGCTCATTCGTCACGTGATACAACTTCACCAGCGCCAGTTCGATCTCCTCATGCCCCGGCGGATCAAGCCTCTTCCCCGGCCCAAAATTATGATCAATGCAATCCGCAAACTTGATCGCGATATCCAGCAGATTCCTTTTCCCCGTCGCCTCAAAATACGCCACCGCCGCCTCGATCAAATGCCCCGCCACATACGTCTCGTGAAAATCTTTCTCCTGCGTGAACCGTTTATCGATCCCGATCTTCACCTGATACCACGTATCAACATACCCATCCTTCATCTGCGCCGCCGCCACGCGTTTGGCGATGTCATCAATCTGCTTCTCCAACTCCGGATCGCGCTTCTGCATCAACACATACGCCGCCCCCTCGATCGTTTTATACGGATCAGAATCATCAAAAAAATATTTCCCCTCCCACGCTCCACCCAGCACCCCCGCCGCCCGATCAAAATTCCGAAACCGCCCGTGCGTATCGCACTCCATAAAATTATGCGCGATCGTTTTGTCCCGAACGACTTCAATCTTGTCCTTCCAAAACCCATCGGCAATTTTTACCTCTGCAACCGGAACAGATTGAAGCCCTGAATTTTGTTCTGCTGCCATGACTGTTGATGCAAGTAAAAGGAGAAAGACGAAATGCAACCGCTGAGACACGAAGGTGCGGAGACAGACGCGGAGAAATCGATTCGTTTTATTTCTTCCTCCGCGTTCTTCCTCCGCGCCTCTGCGCCTCCGCGGTTGCATTTGTTTTTTGTGTGTCATATCCAGAGTGTAATCCCCAAAATCATTGCGTGCGAGCAACGTTTCCAATAACTTTTCCCCCGTGAAACTCCACCCAGTTACCGTCTATCCATCCAAAGCCAATCTCCCAAAAACCGACCAACTCGCCTGGAAACTCGCCTCCCTCGCCTCCGACAACGTCGGCATCGACGCGGACGTAACCGAGATGGTCATCAACCGCATCATCGACAACGCCTCCGTCGCCATCGCCGCTGCCAACCGCTCCGCCCCCGCCAACGCAAGATCGCAAGCCCTCGCCCACCCTCGCGAAAACGGCGCAACCGTTTTCGGATTGCCTTCCTCTCAGCGTTTCGAATCCGAATGGGCCGCCTGGGCCAACGGCACCGCCGTTCGCGAGCTCGACATGCACGACACCTTCCTCGCCGCCGACTATTCCCATCCCGGCGACAACATCCCCGCACTGTTAGCCGTCGCCCAGCAATGCGGAAAATCGGGTGAAGATTTGCTCCGCGGAATCGTCACCGCCTACGAAATCCAAATCGATCTCGTCAAAAGCATCTGCCTCCACGAACACAAAATCGATCACATCGCCCACCTCGGCCCCAGCGTCGCGGCAGGTTTAGGAACACTATTAAAACTCGACACCCAAACGATCTTCCAAGCCATCCAACACGCCGTCCATGTCAGCTTCACAACCCGGCAAAGCCGCAAGGGCGAGATCAGCAGTTGGAAAGCCTACGCCCCCGCCCACGCCGCCAAGCTCGCCATCGAAGCCGTCGACCGCGCCATGCGCGGCGAATCCTCACCCACCCCCATTTACGAAGGTGAAGACTCCGTCATCGCCTGGATGCTGAGCGGCCCCAAAGCGATTTATAACGTTCCCCTCCCCGAACCCGGCGAACCCAAACGCGCCATCCTCGACTCCTACACCAAAGAACATTCCGCCGAGTATCAGGCGCAGGCGTTGATCGACCTCGCCTTCAAACTCCGCCCCCAAATCAAAGACTTCGACGCGATCCAGGAAATCGTCATCCAAACCAGCCACCACACCCACAACGTCATCGGCACCGGCGCCGGCGATCCCTCCAAGATGGACCCGAATGCCTCGCGAGAAACCCTCGACCACAGCATCATGTACATCTTCACCGTCGCATTGCAGGATGGCCGCTGGCACGACACCGACAGCTACACCAAAGCCCGCGCCTCCCGCCCCGACACCGTCAAACTCTGGCAAAAAATCCGCACCATCGAAGACCCCGTCTGGACCAAGCGCTACCACACCCACGACCCCAAAGAAAAAGCCTTCGGCGGCCGTGTAGAAATCAAATTCTCCAACGGAACCTTACTCGCCGACGAACTCGCCCTCGCCAACGCCCACCCCCTCGGCGCCCGCCCCTTCACCCGCCCCAACTACATCCAAAAATTCCAATCCCTCACCACCGGCAAAATCACCGACAAAGAATCCACAAGATTCCTCAACCTCGTTCAGCGTCTACCACAACTCAGCGCGAATGATCTCACCAATCTGAACGTCGTCGCCGATGCAACCGAATTGAAATTCGCAGTCCGCGACACGCGCGGCATTTTCTAGTCCTTCTGGTTCCCTCTCCCTTCGTGTCTTTCGCGGAGATCGCGAGGTGGAAGGGTTAGGGTGAGGGGCCGTCCCTTTCAGATATGCGCGTTCTGCGCCAAACCGCCAAAAGCGCGAAAACACCTGCAACAACCAACAACCCATCCGTCACCCGGTCTCGCTCATTCGCCGCAAACTGAAATGCCATCGACACAAAAATGAAAAACCCCGCCAGTGCAAAATAAAATCCCGGTCGCATCCCCATGATTCGCATCCCCACATCCTACCAATCTCCTCGCTGCCTCACCCGCGCTATTACAAATCCCTCCTCCGTCTAATCTCTGTGTACTCCGTGCCTCTGTGGCTATATTCTTTTACACCGTTATGCTCTTCCAACCCCTCCAACCCCCGCAAAAACGCGCCGCCTTCCGCGCCGCTCTAAAATCCGGCAAGCTCCTCCGCTTCCCCGGAGCCTTCTCCCCCCTCGTCGCTATGCTCATCGAGCAAATCGGCTTCGACGGCGTCTACATCTCCGGCGCCGTCCTCTCCGCAGACCTCGGCCTCCCCGACATTGGATTAACAACCCTCCCAGAAATTACATCGCGCGGCCAAGCCATCGCCCGCACCACCCAACTCCCCGCCATCATCGACATCGACACCGGCTTCGGCGAACCCATGAACGTCGCCCGCACCATCCACTTCATCGAAGAGGCCGGCCTCTGCGGCTGCCACATTGAAGACCAAATCAACCCCAAACGCTGCGGCCACCTCGACAATAAAACACTCGTCGATACCCCAACCATGGCCAAACGCATCCGCGCCGCCGCCCAAGCCAAACGCGATCCCAATTTCCTCCTCATCGCCCGCACCGACGCCCGTGCCCCCGAAGGTCTCGACGCCGCCATCAACCGCGCCAAAGCCTACATCGACGCCGGCGCCGAAATGATCTTCCCCGAAGCCCTCGCCAACGAATCCGAATTCGAAACCTTCCGAAAAGCCATCCCCGTCCCCCTCCTCGCCAACATGACCGAATTCGGCAAATCCCCCCTCCTCTCCATCAACCAGCTCCAATCCCTCGGCTACAACCTCGTCATCTACCCCGTCACCACCCTCCGCCTCGCCATGAAATCCGTCGAAATCGGCCTCAAACAAATCCTCGCCGACGGCTCCCAGCAAAATCTCATCAACGCCATGCAATCGCGCGTTGACCTCTACAAACTTTTACAATACGAACGCTACAACGCCTTCGACCAAGGCATCTATAATTTCAATGTGAAGAATGACTGAGCAAATGAAATTCCCAATGACCAAACCAGAATGACTAATCAATGACCAATTCCCAATACCCAATTTTGGTCATTGGAGAATTGGGATTTCATTGGTCATTCGGATTTGGTCATTGGTCATTTGTTTGTTAAGAGATTTATCTTCTGAGAGGAACCCCATGGCTCTGATCGCAAAAGGTTTGGACGGCATCGTCGTCGATAACACCAGTGTCTCGCAGGTCACCAGCGAAACCAGCTCCCTCATCTATCGCGGCTACCGCGCCCAGGATCTCGCCGACCAATGCACCTTCCTCGAAGTCGCCTACCTCCTCTGGCACGGCGAACTCCCCACGCGCTCCCAGCTCGCCGACTTCTCCAAAAGCGAAAGCGCCCATCGCTCCATCGATCCCGCCCTGATCGAAGCCCTGCGACATATTCCATTGCAAGCCCACCCCATGGACATCGTCCGCACCGGCGTAAGCTGGCTCGGCATGGAAGAAACCGACACCCTTCACATGGACATGCCCCGCACCGAGCTCGCCGCCCTCAAGCTGCTCGCCAAAATCCCCACCATCATCGCCGTCGGCTATCGCGTGAAGAAAAATCTCCCCATCATCCCGCCCAAACCCGATCTTCCCTTCTCCGAAAACTTCTTCAACATGACCTTCGGCAAAATCCCCGCCCCCGAAGTCCTCAAAGCCTTCGAAGTGTCGATGGTGCTTTACGCCGAGCACAGCTTCAACGCCTCCACCTTCACCACAAGAGTCGTCACTAGCACACTCGCCGACATCTACAGCGCCGTCACCGCCGGCATCTGCTCCCTCAAAGGCCCGCTCCACGGCGGCGCTAACGAAGAAGTCATGCACATGCTCATCGAGATCGGCGAACCCTCCAAAGCCCAGGCCTGGGTCGACGACGCCCTCGCTCAAAAGAAAAAAATCATGGGCTTCGGCCACCGCGTCTACAAAAAACAAGACAGCCGCGCCCCCACGATGGATCGCTACGGCCGAGCCCTCGCCAAAACCCTCGCCCAACCCAAATGGCACGACATCGCCACCATCGTCGAAAAAACCATGATCGAGAAAAAGAACATCTACCCCAATTTAGATTTCCCCACCGGCCCGGCCTACTACCTCATGGGCTTCGACATCGACTTCTTCACGCCCCTGTTTGTGATGTCCCGAATCGCAGGATGGAGCGCTCACATCATCGAGCAGATGAAAGCGAATCGCCTGATCCGGCCGCTATCCGAATACACGGGACCCGAAGAAAGACCGGTCAAGCCGCTCGATCAACGCGGATGAAACGAGAGATACATATTACAATCATCGAATCAACCGGCGTCATAAGCGATAAGCAGCGAAAATGAGAAGCACGACATAACACCCTGCCACGATGATCCGATCCGGAATCGAGTTAAAGGGAAATATTATTCCCAAACCAACAACTACGATTACCGCAATAAGCACCAGCCACCAGAATTCGCAGAATTTACATGCGAGCAGACAAAAGCCATTTTGCTTTTCTCGTTGAAGTTGCTTACAAAGATTGTCGGTTTTGCCGTTGATGAAGCTACTGATGGCACCAAAATTTTCTCTATTCAATGCAGCGGAATGCCCCCCATCAATGAATTCAACCTGAAAGCGTTTGGCTTCTGCTGAAGTAAATCCTAAAAATCCTCCCGCGCCCAGGTCTCCTCCCCATCGCTCAAAAATTGCCGGGAAAATTCCAACAACTACGTCACCTGTTGCAACATAATTCCGAATTGCGCCAACCCGGCCCGCATTAACCAAGCCATCCCAATCGTACTTTGTTTTAACCACGCTACCGGCAAACACCACGCGATCGACGCGGCAAGATGAATATCGCTCCAAAGCCGAAGCAAGCAGATACGTACCATTACTATGCCCGAAATACGATATGCGGGCTCGTGGATAAAGTGCTTTAACCTCAATATACCGATCCATAAACCATCTTACATTCTTCTGCCGTTCCGAAAGAATCAAAAATGGCAACATCGGCATGTAACCGTAATCTGCAATCACCGTCTCAACAGCCGTACCGCATTCGTTTTGAATCGCTTCAGCCAACGGACGTTGCCATCGGCCAAAATCACGAATCCCGTGCATCACAAATACAACATGTTTAACATCGCTTCGCGGCGATTTTCCTTCCATAAATTCGTATTCCGAAGGCAGGTCCTCTATGGGTTTAGCAATCGCTCGCTCAAATACTTTTCGCCGCCTTTCGCCTTCCTCACCACGAAAATTAACCGTGCCTAAATGGTTAGTGCCCGAAGGTAATCTGATATAAACAAAATGCCGCCCCGCTTCTAGATCAATGTGATCTCTTTCTGAAACGACATCATCGCGATCGCCTAATAGTTGGACAGTTGTCGGGGGCTTTTCTAAACTCAACCAGTCCGCTCTCAAATTAGCCACGAACGGAGTACCCGCTAATGCCGACCGAATTAATTTCCCGAAATGAAAAACTCTCGCAATCAATAAGAGTGCCAACAGGATAGTATACCAAAAAATAGAACAGTTTTCGGGCCGCTCAATACAACCACTCCAACCTCTACAGAAACCCGCCAGTAATACAATGCGCGACACTTGGCCATGCCAAGGAAGCGCCGCGCGCCTGCCAATCGTGCTAACATCCGAAGCCGCGCCGCTTGCAATTAAGTAAGCCTTGCGAGCCAAGAGCGCACCGAAACTGTAACCTACAAGGATGATTTCTTTGTAAGGAGACGCTCCCCGGTTTTGTACCGCGTTGTTTATTTCGTCAACAATTCGATCCGCAATCAAATTCGGGTCCGTATTCCTGAGACCACCTCTATACGGAATCTGTAATATGTCGCCGTTAGGGACAACGTTACGAATTGAAGCAATGACCCCCTTCATGAGACGCATATGACCACTATATTGAGGAATAACGACAACCAGACAATTAGATCCGAGTCGCTCCTCAAATAGTATCGATGGATGCGTCATCCCTCTAACTTACACGAAATTTCCCCCATATCGACGTGAGTATGTGAAATATCGTTCTGAGCGCAGTTTGCCACGCTCGTTTCGCCTGGCCCTCTATTCCCATCCCTTGGGATCGCCCCCTCACTTCGGCCGCCAATCCTCATGCGCGCATATCCTCGGGCCAAGTCTGTTTGCGCGAACGTCGCCTCCTCGACCGGCTCCCGGTTGGCGTGTATCCAATCGCTTGTGAACGCTTTTTTATCCAAATATTAGATTGGTTTCCGTGGAAATCGCTCACGCCGCCTTCCGAAGCCCCGCTTGCCCCTTCAACCCCGCCAGATACGCCTCCGCCTCCACAAACTTCCGATCCAGCTCACTCTGATCCCCCGCACACTTCACCGGCCCGACCTGTCGGCCGCTGGTCAGCGTCAGGTAAAAATCGCTCGGCGCATACTTCTGCTTGCGAATGGCCTTCACGCTCGCGTCCGAGTTACGATTCGAATCGATCACGGCAATAAGTTCGTTGCTGGTGCTCATGCCCATCGAATCGAACCGCCACCCAGATACACTTTAACGTTTTCTCCCACGCCCCATAACAACGCGTCGGAAATGAAAACGAAAAGGCTCTAAAGAAAACTTCACCGCAGAGACGCAGAGATCGCAGAGAAAACACAAACAAATAAAGCCACGAATTTTCACGAATGCACACGAATAAAAATTCCCCTCTCCTCATTCGTGTTCATTCGTGCCATTCGTGGCTAATGTTCTTCCTCCGCGTCCTCTGCGTCTCTGCGGTGAATCCCTTTTCTCTTCATCATTTCCCCTCCACCACCCCAATCGTCCCCAGCCACTTCTCCACCAACGCCGGCCACCCCGTAATCGGAAGCTTCGTCCGCCGCAATCCAAACCCGTGCCCGCCCTCCGCATACAAATGCATCTCCACCGGCACACCCGCCTTCTTGAGCGCCACGTAATACACCAGCGAATGGTAAACCGGATCCACCGGATCATTCTCCGCCTGCAATATAAAAGTTGGCGGCGTCTTGCTCGTCACCGGCACATTCGGATTCAACACAAATCCCTCATCCTCATTCCACAAATGCCCCGGATAAAGCGCGATCGCAAAGTCAGGCCGACAGCTTTCCTTGTCCGCCGCATCCACCGCCGCATACGAACGCTTATCAAAATGCGTGCTCGTCGCCGCCACCATATGTCCCCCCGCCGAAAATCCAATCACGCCAATCTTGTGCGGATCGATGTGCCACTCCGCCGCATGAAAACGCACCAGCCCCAGCGTCCTCTGCGCATCCTGCAACGCCGCCGGCGACTCCGCATAAGGCCCTACCCAATCAGCCGGCACTCGATATTTCAAAAGCACCGCCGTGATTCCCCTCGACGTCAGCCAATCACAAATCTCCGTCCCTTCAAGATCGATCGCCAACTTTTTGTACCCACCCCCAGGAAACACCACCACCGCCGCCCCCGTATTCGATTCCTTCGGCGAATAAACCGTCATCGTCGGCCGCGAAACATTCTCCACCATCACCACCGGCTTGCCGGCAGCAATGAATGGACTCGACGCCGTCGATTGCGACTCGGGTTGAGTTGTTGGTTTCGCATCCGGAACCTTCCCCGGCCAAATCGCCACCTGCACATGCCCCGCCGACGGCTCCCAAACATTCGTCTGTGCATTCACACCGCTCAACGCAAATACAACACAAAAGACAAAAATCCAACCCTTCATATCAACCTCCGTCATTCAGCATTCCGCATTTCTCTCTCCAGCATCAAGATACCGTATCGGGAAAGCCTATCGCCCTTGGGTCGCGACCTCTATCACAGTACAATTCGATCGTTGGATTCTGGGGCTTCAATGGCAATACAACTCCTTGGCGACCAAAAAGCTCGCGAAAAACCATGCGTCCGGTGTGGATATAGCTTGAGGCACATCCATGAAGCTCGGCATTGTCCGGAATGCGGGCTTGCGATATGGATTTCGCTAGGACAGCAGGATTCGCTCGATCGCTTAAGCCCTGCATGGCTTTCGCAGGTCGCAATGGCAAGCGCAGCGCTAAGCTTCACGCAACTGGTCGGGTTGGGGATGTCGATCGGATGGTGGTGCATTCCCCGCATAACCGCGACTGTTTTGGTCCGTCTCTTTTACATCGTTTTCCCGTCGACGATGGTCTTTGTTTCTGCCGTATATCTACTCTTATTTACACTTTGCATGTTTCTACTTGGTGCGCCTCGTCGCTTCATCACGAATCAATTGAAACCCTGGCGCGTTGTTCTTCTATTCGCTGGCTGCATCTGCCTCATTTCCGGTGCACTCTTCGTAATTATGTCGATTGCTCTGCAGTGGCAATATTTTGGGCAGTGGCCGATCTACTCCGTTTGGGAAAGCACCATTGGCATGGCATTGGTCGCCAGCGCTGCCGCGACGCTTGCCTATGCGCGCCAATTGGCGTTGTTCATTCGAAGCACGCGCATTGCTTATTTTTCAGAGTGGCTTCTACTCATACCCGGGCTCATGGTGGTGTTTGCTCTCCCAATAGTTGGGCAGGTATTCCTCAGGAACGTTGGTCGCATAATACCGTATGCGGCGTTTTGCTATCTTGTTTCAAGCGGCCTGTTATTTGCCGCGCTTTCAATCGCATTTCGACGACGATCGCGCGAATCGCGAGATCTCTGGATTACAGAATCAGCGCCGGCCTATGAAAGCTGAAGGCGGTATTTGCTCATTTACCCCCCCCCATTCGTATCCACTTATACCATTGGTGGCTCTCTCTTTATCTGCGTTCATCCGTTTTCATCTGTGGTTTTATTTCCCACCGCTCCGCTTAAAGCATTCCCCCGCATGATCATCCACCATCCCCGTCGCCTGCATAAACGCATATATGATCGTCGACCCCACAAAATTAAACCCGCGCTTCTTCAAATCCTGACTGAGCGCATCCGAAATCTCCGTTTTCGCCGGCATATCCCCTCGCCCTTTCCGCTTCCCATCGATCGGCCTCCCCCCAACAAATCCCCACACATACTTGTCAAAACTCCCAAACTCCTTCTGCACTTCCAAAAACGCCTTCGCATTCCGCACCGCCGACGCGATCTTCAACCGATTCCGCACAATCCCCTCATCCTTCATCAGCTTCGCCATTTTCTTCGCGTCATACTTCGCCACCTTCTTCGGATCGAACCGATCAAACGCTTTCCGATACGCCTCCCGTTTTTTCAAAATCGTCTCCCAACTCAACCCCGCCTGCGCCCCCTCCAAAATCAAAAACTCAAACAACTTCTGATCCTCATGCAGCGGCACGCCCCACTCCCGATCGTGATATTCGATCCTCAGATCGGATTGCGCCCAAAAGCAGCGTTTTTTCGCATTCGAACTTTTCTTCGGTTCCATAATGGCCTTTCCTTACCCGCCAGCCGATTCTACAGGGCGGGAGGTCGTATGGGACTATTTCGATTCATCGCGATCGCAGGCCTGTTGCTCAGCGCGATAGTCCACGTCTGCACGCTCGTCAACTTCGACCCGCAACGGTTCACGCCCGCGATGCTGCTGCATCTCGGCGTCGCCATCAACTTTGCCGCCGCCGCCTATTCACAACGAGCATACTGGACGAATCAGACCCCGAATAAATTCAAAGGCAAAAACCCCGCCCCCTATGCACCCTCGTGGATGCAGAAGGGGTTCGCGATCCTCTTGCTCTACGGAATCATCACCTTGTTCTTCCTCGCCCAATTCCGCATGCACGGCGGCCAACCCATCGAAACCTCGCCTGGCTCCTACGCCCTGCAAGCCCACGGCAAAACCATCCGATCGCTCACCCCACAGGAATATCACGATTACAATCTCTATCCGCTGCGTATGTTCTCCGGCATCTGGATGCTCGGTTACTTCGCCGCCTGGATGATCTTCGAATCCGCCCGCCGCGAAGCCGCTGGCGCGAAACCATATGAGGAGCTCGCATGATGCCCCTCCTCCTTCTCCTCTCCTCCCTCGGCCTCCTTCTCAGCGCCGCCCTCCATTTCTCCACCTACCTCGGCGTCGATCCCCAGGATCACTGGCCCCACCTCTGGCTGATGTATTTCGGTTTGCTCATCCCCCTCTTCGCCGACTACCATCTTCGCAAACAACACAAAACCCCCACAAACCCCGATCCCAATCTGAAATATCTCGCCCCACACACTCCCCTCTGGATGAAGCTCGCCATAAAAATCCTGATCGTCTACGTCTTCATCGTCGCCCTTGTATGTTGCTTCAAATTTCGCTCCTCCCCCATCCGCCTCCCCGACGGCGCCTACGCAATTCAAGGCCACACCAAAAACTTCCCCATCACCGAGCACGAATATCACTTCTACCGCGCCCTCGAAGTCCGCGGCATGTCCGCCCTCTTAATGCTCTTCTTCGCCTCTCCCCTCCCCGCCCTCACCTCCGCCTGCCACGAACGTCGCATTCCCCCACCCGCTTAAATTCCTCGCCTCATCCTTCATCAGCCTCGCGATTTTCTTCACGTCATATTTCGCCGCCTTCTTCGGATCAAACCGATCAAACGCTTTCCGATACGCCTCCCTTTTTTCAGAATCGTCTCCCAACTCAACCCCGCCTGCGCCCCCTCCAGAATCAAAAACTCAAACAGCTTCCGATCATCATGCAGCGGCACGTCCCACTCCCGATCGTGATACTCAATCATCAACTCCGACGGCGCCCAAAAACATCGCTTGCGATTTCGCGTCTTTTCACTCATGCCCCAAAGTTAGATATTCCCCCCCTTCCCTGCCAAGTGATTTTCTTCCACAGCCGCTCTGTGGCTACTCGTATTGTTTGCTACGAGAATCCGATCGAAAATGGCACCACATCCTTGATCGGTTTGCCGCTTTTATCTTTAGTCGGTTCCAGCCACCACTGATAGGCCACGACTTTGCAAGCTTGGTCGATATCACGGCTGCCACTCGATTTGAGGATTTCAACACGGGTGACTTTGCCGGTTTCGTCCAGCGTTAATGCGAGAATCAACGTCACCGGCTGACGAAGCTGCAGAAGATCCGTTTGGGCCCCAAGTCCAAGTTGCGGGCGGACGAGCTTATGCTTCCGGCCAAACTGAACGTTGGTTGAGCCTTGCTTGAATTTGACGTTCCCTTCCTTGGTGAACGGATCAGATTCGGTGTCGCTTTGCGGCGCGGGATCGGCCGCGGGCATTGCAGGGCCCGGCTTGCCGCCGCCGCCCGAGTGAGATGGCGCGGGTGGACTGGGGGGCTGCGCAATCGATGGAGGCTGCGCGATCGATGCAATTTGAATCCCTAGCGGCTGCGTTTCCTCTTTGTGCTTCTGTTGTTGATCTGCGTCAGGGGTTGGTTGCTGGGGATTCTCTTGTGGTTGTTCTTGCGGAGGAGTGACCGGCGTCTGGCTCGCGATCTGCGGCGTCGGGGGCTGCTGCTGTGCCGCGGTTTGCGGTTTTTGAGTGACGCCGAACATTCCCGGCGATCCATCATCGCCACTGCCGTTTTCCCCCGGAATCTGTGTCGACATCGATGGAGGATCACCCACGCGTCCGGGGCCGGCGAGATCGCGGCTGAGAAATGATTGCACTTGCGATGCCTTGGGCGCTTCCATCGGCTCATCGCCGGGCGAGGCGTCGGCGGCGTCCCCTTTGCCCTTTGAATCGCCAAGTTCGGTGTCGGGCGGCGGCAATTCGGGCAACGCCACATAAATCGGCGAGACGGCATCCGCCCGCGCATAGCCCGGCACGTAGATCGGTGTCTGGCTATACAACCAGCATGCCGACGAAACGAGAAGCACGCCATTCACTCCAATGGAGGAGAAAAACGAAGTCCAGAACCAAGTCGGGCGTGACGGCATGACGACACATTTATCGGCGGAATTTCACGAATCACCAAAGCCCGGCCCTTCAGGGCCGGGGGATAGGCAAGATTATATCCCCAACGCATCAGGGAAAGGTGGGTTCTTATTTTGCAGGAGCAGAAACCGCCTTTTCAAACCATTTATCCTCAGGTTTGGCAGGCAAATATTGCTGAATATATTCAATCGCCGAAGCAACATTATCGGCGACAAAGAAAAGCTTCCTCGCCGCCGCCTTAATGAAATGCTGCTCAATCCCTTGCTCGATTTGCCTGAGAGATGGCGCGTAATAATCATGGATATTCAGCAGCACGATCGGCTTGTTGTGATACGCCAGTTGCTTGCCGACGATGATCTCGAAAATCTCTTCAAACGTTCCCAGCCCGCCCGGCATGGCGATGTAAGCATCGCCGCGATCTTCCATCGCCGCCTTTCGCGTGCGCATGCAGGCAGTGACGATGAACTCATCGCAGAGCATGTCGTGAACGCCTTTATCAATGAACAGTTGCGGCGTGATGCCCACGACTTTCCCCCCGCCGGCGCGAACCGCATCAGCGAGTTTTCCCATCAGGCCGACATTGTTGCCGCCATAAATCAACTTCCAGTTATTGCGAGCGAGAGCATGGCCTAACTCGACGCCGGCGTTGACGTAAATTGGATCGATTGCGCTGCTGGAGGAGCAGTAGACGGTGACGGAATTGATCTGGCTCATAGTGTTAAAGACAGTATCACCTCGCTGACGGGAATCCGGAAGTCGTCGAAGGCCATGCATGGATCACAATTTTTTCCAGCGTTTGGGCGGCCAGTAGATACAGCTTATTATTCCGATGATCCGGTTCAAAGCGATCGCACCAGGTTGGTGCCCGGATTCCTGCCAACTTCTGGAATCCGGAGCCTCGCTACTTTTATCCGCGAGGCAATAGCATTCGTCAGACCCGAGCTTGATAGGATTTCCTTGGCAGCCGGGTGTGTTCAGGCTTTTGTTGTAAGGGTTGAGACTGGTGTATGTCACACCGGGCGGTGACGCAACCGGCTTCTCGTTCACATACAGCGTTGAACTCACGATTTCCACTTTATCTCCCGGGAGACCAACTAGCCGTAGCGCTAATTCATATCCATCATCAAAGCGAACCACGACAACGCTGCCGCGTGAAAGCCATATATGATGGTGGCGGATCATCTGATCTTCATCAGTGATTGTCGGCGCCATCGCATTCGGGGTCATGATCTGAAATCCTTCAGCCACATGCTCATTGATCATCATTGCTACATACGACTCTGGATGCAAAAACATGGCGAGAAACACCATAAAGCCACCGACGATATAGCGCAGGGGTGGACCATTGAGCAAATTGCCCGTGAGGTTTCTCCCGCACAAATAGGCGTCGATCATGCAAGCAACCAACCCGATTGCACTGGCTGGCACCAGCAGAATTAGCGCCGGCGCCAGCACAGGAAACCATAGCGCCGTCAGCGCGGCCGCAAATAAGCAGAGAAGAAAGGCAATCCAGCCTGCCGATCGACGTGGACGTGCGATAATGAAATGTCCCAGCCCCGGGCAGAGAATCGTGCCGCACACGGCGATAAACCCTTTACCGCGGCGCGTTTGTTCATGCGCGGGTGTCAGATACTCGAGCATGGCCGGTTGGCTCGTAGAAGCGCCGTTAGACGGCGACCCACCCAGTTGCGGGGTTGCCAACTGAGCGCCATCGCTCACTTGACATACCCCTTCATCTTGAAGTGCGCAATCGCCTCTTCCGTACTGCGGAAAACCTTCGTCGCGGTCTCGGTAATGAACGGCGACGGCATGCCCCGACACGCCCACACCACAAAGACTTCCTTCCCGCCTTCAAACGCATGGTGAAGCTCACGCTCCACGCCGCTGCTCAGGGCGGGCTTGCCGTTGGGGAGTTCTGGCACCAGGCTGATGATCATATCCGCCTGATCAACCATCTTGAAATCGCGCATATAAATCTGCCCCATGATGTCGCCACTGATTTCGACGACCTGCTGGGTCTTCAGCTTGACCGTGCCCTCAGCGGCCTGCACTTCGATCTCTTCCTTGCCGGCCTGCATCGCTTCATCCGCGGTTTTGTGAAGCACGAATTCATCGACGTCGGCCGGGTCGAAGCAGATAAAGTGCTCGTTGATCGACGCCTTAAACGCCTCGATCTCCGCCAGCGTGTCAGGCAGATCCATCACGTGGCTCATGGGGAAGCTCAGATAAACCGTCTTCCGGTTGCGTTCGAACATCAGGCGATAAATCGTCTGCGTCGTCGGGATATTTCGCCCGCGGCTGATCATGAAGAAATGCCCATAACCTTGCAGGATGTTGGCCAGGATTTCCGTCGCCAGCAGTTCTTCCTCGCGCCAGACCATGATGTCTTTAAGCGTGTGATCCAGATCGTGATCGCGCACCAGCCGCTGATGCACGGATTCGGCGTTATCAAGCAGCGTAATGTAAACATCCGCGTTAAAGGCCTTGATCTGATCAAAATCAAACGCCGCGAACAACCCATGCCGCCAGCGAAAGGTAGCATGCGTGTTCACAAGCACATGCTCGTGTGTTTCGGCGATCTTAATAATCTCCTTAAACACCGCCCGGCGAAGAGTATTCAGCCGGCTGATCGGAAGATTCAGGATTCGCCCCTTGGGCACATCCGGGGCCTCGTGATACATCATCTCGCCGACGTGGCAGACCTTGAGGTCGATGCCGTTTTTGGTGGCCATCTGCTGGATCGCCTGAAGGTACGGGCCTTTGTCCACACCAACCTGCCCCGTCACAATTGCGCGCATGCTGTCTCCATTTCGTTTCGAATTATCATACTGTTTTAAGCCAATAAGTCATCGCAGGAATTGCGCGCCATGTCCGTAGACAATCTCACGCAATCGCCCACAACCTGTAGTGTTTTTGGGGGAGATTTTCAGGCGCGCTGATCAGACTTTCTGCGGATTTCGTCGCGGATTTTGGCGGCGTCTTCGTATCGCTCCTGCTTCACAGCGCGATCAAGCTGGTTCTGAAGTTTTTCCATCGGATCGATCGGGAGCTTTTTACGAATCTCCCTCGCAAAACGTTTCAGCACGCGAACTTCATTGCTGTGCGAATACGCTTCTTCCTGCCCAAAACGGACGAAGAATTCCTTGAGCGATGCCAAACCCTCCTGAACGATCGCCTGCGCCTCGTTGTATTGCTTCTTTTCCACCAACTGCGAGGCCGACGCACGGATGTTCATCATCGTGATGTAAGGGCGATATTGCTCCAGGATCAATCGATCCTGCTCTTCGATGGCATATTTTCCGCACAAATCCAGCACGCGCAGATTGCGTGCGGTGTCGCGCACCACGCCGGGGAAATCTTCCAGAACAAATAAGCTGAGATAGCGGTGATAATACTGCACCGCCTCTTCACGAAGCGATTGGCATTGGGCGGTGGTCAGGTGAAACCCCAGCTCAGTGCCGTTTTTTTCCTCGTGCTCCTTGAGCATCGACTCGAAATATTCCAGCAGGGAATCAAATCCATGCGGCCTGGCGCCATCGGGCCGGCCTGTCAATTCCATTTGAAGCAGGCCCAGATCAAGACGCATCTGCAGCTTTTGCGAGCCGTCGAGGCCGTTGATCTTACGGACATTGATCGTGCCAGGCTCATAATCCCAGCCCTTAATCAAGGGGGTGATGTCCTTGCTGAAGGCCTTTCCTTCGAGTTGGCCCGCCGGTTCCGGATTGTCGTGCGTTTCTTCACTCATTTGCACTCTCCCAATCGCTCCAACCCTATGCCCATAAGTATAGCATTCCCGCAAGCGTTTTGCCGGGGGACAAAATTTGCGCGACAATCCATTCACATTTTCAGTTTGACCCGGCCAAACTGTATGCGAAAATAGATAAGGGAGGTCGTTATGGCCCAAGCGGTTAAATGCGCATGCCCAAGTTGCCACTGCATGATTGACCCCGGAAAAGGGGTCATGCGCGACGGCAAACTCTATTGCAGCCGAACCTGCGCCTATGAATGCACCGAAACCACCTGCGTTTGCGTCCATGAAAAATGTGGCGATATTGAGCCATTGAAACATTGAATCATCGGATCAATGATTCAACCGTATGCCCAATCCGCT
>DATAPK010000149.1:0-9357 GCA_036265245.1 Tepidisphaeraceae bacterium
TCTGCGGGGGGTGCTTCGACGGGGGTTTCTTTTTTGACTTCACCTAAGGGGGCGGTTGCGGGTTCGTCATCGACGGTCCAGAGAAGCATGTTGCCGTTGCCGTCGGGGCGGAGGTAGAGGGAGCGTTGTTCGTCGTAGTTGAGGGGGCGGGCGCCTTTTCGACCGAAGACGGAGAGTTGGTGGCCGGATTCGTCGACGGCGCGGTCGCGATCCAGGCCTTCGCTGATGGCGATGACGGGTTCGTGGGTGTGGAAATGCGCGATCAGGCGAGGCTTGGGCATCGGGCTGAAGCCCATGTAGGTGGGCGTGTCGTCGCGTTCGTCGGCGCTGGTGAGTTGGAGGACTTTCAGGCCGTTGTGACCGTCGCCGACGTAGGCGTAGAGACAGGAATTGGTCATGCCGATTTTGATGGCGGTGGCGTCGTTCATCTGGCCGTCGGCGTTGTATTGCAGGGCGAGCGTGGGAGATTCGGGGCGTTCGAGATCGATGATGTCGAGGCCATCGTGGCCGGCGGCGACGTAGCCGTAGGTGCGGCTGAGATAAATGTCGCGGGCGTCGGAGATCGGAACGGCGGCGTTGGGGACGATGTGCGGGCGCTCGGGGTCGGTGACGTCGATGATCTTCAGGCCGTCGTCGTCGATCACGAAACCGTAGCGGAATTGGAATTGGATTTTCTTCGGGTGGTTCAGTCCTTCGATATTGGGTGTGGAAATCAGCTCGGGTTGAAGCGGGTTATTGAGATCGACAACGTGCAGGCCGGATGCGGAGCAGATGTAGGCGTAGTGGCCGTAGAGGGTCATGCTACGGGCGCCGTCGAGGGCGCCGCCGGGGTTATAGGAGAGGGCTTTCTTGAGGAAGTTGTTGGTGGGGTCGCCGTCGAGGAGCGTGGCGACGCCGGGCTTGTTGACGTTGTCGCTGAGGGGGTTGCCGATGATGACGAGGCCTTCATATTTGTCGGTCACGTAGAGGAATGCATAAAGGAGGTGGATGCCCTTCTGTTCCTGGTTTTCGTCGAGTTGCTTGCGAGTGGGATCGAGGGCGAGCGTGGAAGGTGAGCAGACGCTCGTGGCGTATTTGGTCTTGACGTAGAACTGCTGGCCGAGCGGGGAGACAGGGGCGGTGATGATGCGCTCGGAGAAACCTTTGTTGTCGATGTTGGCGATGTCGTAGGCGATGAAGCCGTCTTCGCCGCAAGCGGTGTAGAGGTATTCGCCGCGGGCTTGCAGGTCGAGGATCGTGCCTTCTTTTTCGTGGGATTCGGTAAGTTCGCCGCCGCGGGCGAGGTGCTGTTTGTAATAGTCGGGAAAGGCGAGTTCGTGCAGTCGAGAGCCGATGACGGCCTGGGGTTCGTCGAATTCGGTGACGGCGACGGCGTTGAGGCCGCCCTTCCCGCAGGCGATCCATGCGAAGTGGCCGATGAAATTCACGGCGTTGGTGCCCTGTAACAGAAGCTGCGCCATGATCGCGTTGTTGTCGTTTTTGCTACTGATGTGACAATCGGTGCAGTGTTTGGTTTCGGTGGTGCGCACGGTGTGCGGGAAATAGGGACTGAATGAAGTGCCGGCGTAGCCTTCGGCGGAGATCGTCTGCTGCTGCTCGTAAAGACGTTGGCGAAGAGCATCGGTCGAGCCCACCATGACCGCGCAAGCGGATCGGACAGGGACGATCTTGCCATTCTTTGATGTCGAATCTTTTCCCAGCATATACACGTCGTCGCGGAGCGTTTGATAGTTGTACTGGGTGTAGTTGCGCGTGAGCTGGCCTTCATTGTGAAGCATGTTCTTGGCTTGGTTGGCGCGCATGGGAAGGTGGCAGCCGAAACAGCTTGTGTTCCAGGAGGAGTGACAGGCGTAGCAGCTCATGCTGGAATTGGAGTGGGCGAGTTGCATCTCGGTGCGTTTTTCGTCGGCGGCTGGGACGGTGCCCCAGGTTTTGCCGTCTTTGCGAACCGTGTGGGCGAACAGCGCGGCGCGGGCGGTTTTTACTTCGGGTGAATTGTCGTTCCATTTGTCGCGAGGCAGATTGTCGGCGCTGGTTTGCTTGACCTCCCAGCGGACGATCGTGCTTTGGTCGTTGGGATCGCGCACGCGAGATTTTTGGTAGAGCTTGCCGTCTTCGACTTCGAAATATTGGTCATCGATCAGATCGTTCTTTTTGCCGGCGGTGAGCGAAGGGGCGGCGTTGCCGGTGAATAAAGTCTTGAACAGCGCTTTGCCAGCGTCGCTTTTTTGTTCGCGGCTGCTCATCTGTTTGTAGCGGAGGATGGCGGCGGATTGCTCGGCGGTGCCGTGGCAGTCGATGCAATCAATGGCGACGGCGGCGCGGGTTTCGCCGTAGAGATTGCCGTCGCCGTGGCTGTCCTGGTCGAAGTGGCAATCGACGCAGTGCATGCCCATTTCGAGATGCACATCTTTCAGATGGACGGGCGTGTCGGCGGCGGGATGATCGCCGGGTTGTTTCCACTGGTAATCGACGGCGGCTTTGAGCTTGTCGTTGGTGACGTCGGTGACGACGTTGCCATTGGCATCGAGCATGTTGCCGTGGCGATCTTGTTTGTAGACGGCGCGGAAGACCCAGCCGTGGCCGTGGAAATCGGCAAATTGCGTGTGCTTGAGAAATGGGTTGATGTTCTGGGTGAGGTTCTCAAGGAAGTTGGGGCCGGCAGTCATGCCGGCCTGGTTTTTATCGCCGGGGTAAAGGTCGGACCATAGGCCACGGACGGCGGTGCCTTCGGGGTTGTGCTCGCTGACCAGAAATTCCTGCTCAGCGGTCGGATATTTCTGGTGCTGCGGATACATCAGTTTGCCGTCGGTTTCGTTGTCCCACCAGGTGAAGCCGAGATAAGAATTGAGAACGTTGGTGCCGGGATGAACGTGGCAGACGATGCAGGTACTGGTAGGCATGTCTTTCACGAACATGTGTTTGACGGGGTGGCCAGATTCTTCGGTGGGGATTTGCGGGTCTTCCTGGGCGCTGGTGCCGCGATGGCCGGCGTCGGCCCAGAGGCCGCTGTGGACAGGGCTGTTGTCGTTGGAGTAAACGACGTGGCAGGCGCTGCATCCACTGGCGCGATAATCGCCGGGGTGATCGTTCGTGCCAACAAAGGCAAGCGTTGGATCGAGGAGTCGGGTTTTTTGCAGGCTGATCCAGACGGGATCGGTGCGGACGTCGGTGCCGTAGCCTCGGACGGAGAGTTTGACGTCGGGATGGCCGGGGTCTTCTTCAGAATTGGCTTCGCCGACGATCGGGCGGGATTTTCCGCCGCGCTCGAAGACGCGGAGGATGTTGCCGGGCTGGGTAACTTCCCAGCGCGGCAATGGCCAGAGGGCGGGGGCCATGCCGTGGTTGGCGACTTGGTCGACTGTGGCGCGAGTCGTCGGCTGAATCTTCTGCGGCTTGCCGTCGGGAGAATAGCTTTCGCCGTAGAGGGCGGTTTTGCGATTGATCGAGCCGTTGTTGTAAAGGGCGGCCTCCCAAAGCAGCGGGCCTGTCGCCATCATGCTCTTTTTAACTTTATCGACGATGTGACCTTCATCCTGCGTGTTGTGGCAGGCGCCGCAGGAGGCTTCGGCGGCGCGGAGATCGCCGGGGTTGACGAAGCGGATGTAATCGACGGATTCTTTCAACGTCTGTGCGCCGCTGGTTTGTGGGTTGGCGGCGGAGCCGGCGATCCAAAGCTCAGGGTGCGTCGGCTGAACATGGGCGAGGTGCTTGTAATGCTCGAATTGCGGATCGCCCTGCTTGATGCCGGCGGGAACGGAGACATCGTTATTTCCGCCGTGACAATCGACGCAAGAGATGGAGACGACGGTGGCGTTGGAGTTGTTGAGCTTGCCGTTGTGCATCGTGTCGCCGTCGGAGGCGCTGTGGCAGGTGACGCAGGTGGCGTTGGCGGTTTTGAGTTCGCCGTCGGAGCGCTTCACGTTCTCGGCGGCGGGATAACGGAACTTGTATCCGCCGACGATGTATCGTGCTGGGGGTTGGGGCGGCAGAGTCGCGGTTGTTTCGCCGTTTTCGGAGGGTTGGCGGCAGGAGGTGATGATGATGGCGAGGAGAAAGATCGCGAGCGCCATCCAAACTGCCCGCGTTTTCTTTCTTTCAAGATTCGATGTTCGATGTTGAATGTTCGATGTTTCTTGGACAGACGAACATCGAACATTCAACATCGAACACTCAACATTGAACAAGCCCTTACCCCCGCCTTCTCCCGGCTTATTGGGCGAGGGAGTAGAAGTCTCCCGCTCTGGAAATTCGTTGAGTTGATCCGCCATATCGTTCCATCAATACGTGAGCGTCATACTCGTGAAACAAGAATATTCCATTGAAGACTGAAACAAGTCTCTGTATCCGCCCATCGGTTGCAGCGCGGCCAGGCCGACGATGAAGATGCAGTTGTTGTTCAGGTACGGGCGATATTCGAAGCCCAGGCTGTAGTCGATGCCGATATTTCGGCCTAGCTTGTCGTCGAAGAGAATCAACTGCATGGACTTGGTATCGACAAATTGGAGCCAGGTGGCATTGCCGATCAATTTTAGTTTGGGTGTCACGTCGGCATCGAAGCCGAAGTTGTACATGAACAGGCCGGGGTTGACGAAGTTGGCCTGACCTTGCTCTTTGCTGGTGCGCAGGTCGGGGAGGAAGCTGTTGCGGTTGACCAGATTCACGCCGGCACCGGTAAGTGAGATGGCCTGCCGGGTGAAGAAGCTGAAGCCGCCGCCGGCGAAGTTGGGGTTATCGAAGATGGAATCAAAGCCGGTGGCCGTGCTATCGGTGGGATTGTGATCGCCGGATGCGTAAAGGAAGCTGGCGCGGTAGCGCATCCAGTCATGATCGTAAGAGGCTTCGATCGAAAAGAATTGGGCGTTGATGTTGGTGCCCTGGTTGGCGATGGCGTTGAAGCTTTCTGTCCCAAGTACCTGATAAAATTGGTGGGAGATGTTGATCGCGCCGATGTGGCCGTCGCCGCCCCACCCGAGGTAATAGGCCCGCACATCTTTTTGGTGAACCGTGCCGATCGGTTCGGGGCGGACGATGAAGCCGTTTTTGTTGAGTTGCACGGAATTGTCGGCGTTGTCGAGATTGGTCGCGAAGCTGAATTCGGTTGTGTAGCCGAACAGATCGGGATTGGTGCTGTGATTGTTGAAGTATTTGAGCGAATCCTGGAAGAACACGTCGGCGATGAATACATCCTGATTGCGAAGGGTATAGGAGTTCAGGCCGCTGTTGGTGTCTTTTTCGAGAGCGTGGAACCAGGCGAGGTTCCACTGGATGCGGTTGTTGTCGGCGTTGCCGAAGAGCCGCACGCCAGGCTCATTGTCGGAGAAAAGGAAGCCGCGAAAGTCGCTTTGAAAACCCTGGATGCCGGCGCGGATGGAGGTGAAATCAAAATTGCGGGATTGATAGGGCAATCGCGCTTCGACGAACGCTTCCTGGAAGCCGAGAAAGCTGTCGTTTCGATATCGCCCGGAGCGCACGTCGGGATTGACGGCCCCTTGTTCTTCGGTCTGGATGTAATCGATGTTGTAAACCGGGGTGATGCGGATTTCCCAGTCGCGGGGTTTGTATCCGGCATCGCCCTGGAAAATGCTCATCGTGAAAATGAAATTCTGGTTGACGAAGAACTGGCGGCCGGTGCCGAAGAAATCGGTGCTGCCAGGCTTGCGGCTGCTGACGTTGCTGGGCGTGGGGAGCTTTCGCGCCTCGACCAGCGTGTCGCTGGTGGCGGTGATGACCATGAATTTGTCGTTGTCCCAGATGGGGTAATCGCCCTTGAGGACATTTTGGTTGTAAGGATCGTAAATGTGGCCGAAGCCACCGACGTCGGAGTGATAGCCGGTTGGGAAACCGATGCGCCAGCGGTCGGGGATGGGGATGAAGTCGCCGTTTTGCGGGCCTGAAGGATAGGTTGGCGGGCCGGTGTAACCTTTGGGGGCGATGGGGATTTCCGGGGCGTAATCCGGCGGCGGCTCTTCGGGGGCGGGCGCGCTGGCGGCGTCGGGCGTGGGGGTTTGGAGCGTCATCGCATCGGCGGGCGAGGTGGCCGGCGTGGCGGTGGCATCGGGTGTCGGTGTATCGGATGAATCGCTGGATCGGGTCGGGCGTCGCGGTGCGAGCAAGGCGTATTGATCCCCTTCTTGCGCGAAGGCCACGCCCGATGCGGCAGCCACGCCTGCAAGACAGGCCCCCAGCAGCAACCGATACCGTGACCTTCCCATGCGCTACCCTTACACCCTGAGCCGTCAATTTACATGCACGAGATGACTCGCGCAGACGGTACAGCGCCGGGGAAGGGTTGGCAAGAATTGGATCGGCTCGGCACGCGTGAAAAATAAATGTGTTCGATGTTGGACGTTCAATGTTGAATGGCGATGTTTTGCAAATTGAAAAAAATCGAACATTGAAAGTTGAAGTAGAGCGGGATCAGCGGGATTGAATCATTTGATGATTGTAGCCGTGACGCTGGCGTCGCCTCTTTTGGTTTTCCATCAAAAAAGGCGACGCTGGCGTCGCGGCTACAATCGTTTGGCGTGTGATTTAACCCGGCGAAATCTGTTATCGCTTAGCCGCGAAGTTGATTCGACGGGGGATCGACGTTATACCCTGTCGCGCCCAAGTCTCTTGGAAGGCAATCGATGCACGCGAAATCAGATTCTATCGCTGGTCGATTCGTGATCGAACCGCTTGAAAAGCGAGAGCTTCTTAGCGCCGCTCCGGCAGATCTTCCTGATAATCAGCATCTGACGAAATCCGACGTGCAGAGAATTCTGGCGGCGGCGGCTTCGCAGGCGCTGCCGACGCAGATTATTTCCGTGGTCGATCTGGACGGGCAAATCCTCGGCGTGGTGGCGATGAGCAAGGCGAAGACCAAGGGCGCGCCGCTGGATCAATTCGGCCAGACTGACCCGCTGATCAGCACGCTGGTCAAGTCGATTTCGCGGGCGCGCACTGGAGCGTTTTTTGAATCGCACCAGGACGCGTTCACGACGCGGACGGCGCGGTTCATTATTCAGGATAATTTTCCGCAGGGTGTGCCCAACACCGGGGGCGGGCCGCTTTATGGGGTGCAGTTTTCTTCGCTGCCAGGGTCGGATATTTATTCTGGGCCGGCAATCAGTGGCGATCCGGGAGGAATTCCGCTCTTCAAAAATGGCGTGCCGGTGGGAGGCATTGGTGTCGCCGGGGATGGCAGCGATCGCCTGACACGCTCTGATCTGCCCTACGATCCGAAGACGCTGCCGAATCCATCCAAGCCGATCACTGCATCGGTCAATCTTTATGACGGCACTGAAGAGCACGATCAGGACGAGCAAGTGGCGCTGGCGGGGGCGGGTGGATTCATGGCGCCCAAGCTGATCCAGGCGACGAATATTTTCGTCGGCGGATTGCGATTTCCGTTTACGGTGGATGTGGCAGCCTCGGGCAAACCGCAGCAGACGCTCGACCAGATTATCGCAAGTGGAGAGAGTCGTCTGGTGCAGGCGACGAAATCGAACGCGCTGATAGCACTGACCACTTTGCCTTATTCGGCGCAAACTTCCGTCCAGCCGCGCAGTTCGCCGGGAAGCAGCTTTTTTCCCACTACGACCATGGGCGGGATCACTGGGACGCTCAAGAATATGGATAATCAGACCGCCGGGGCGAACCAGTTTGGTTTCGTCTCGGGCGCGACGACCGAAGGGCAGCATCTTTCGGTTAAGAACGTCAAGCAGGTGATCAACGAGGCGGTGGCGCAGGCGCTGGAGACGCGAGCCGATATTCGCCAACCGATCGGCGTGCCGATGCGAGTCTATGTCACCGTAGTCGATACACAAGGCAACCTACTCGGCGCTTTCCAGATGCAGGATGCGACAAATTTCAGCTTCGACGTGGCGGTGCAAAAAGCGCGAACAGCCGCGTTCTTCAGCGACGACACACACGCGTTCAGCACTCGCACGATGGGATTCATTTCACAACAGTTTTTTCCGGCGGGCATAAACAAGGGCAGCCAGGGGCCGCTTTATCATATTCAAAACACCCTGAGCTTAGGCGGCAATTTCGGCATTGCCAATCGCAGCGCGATGACGCCTAAAGGAAATGAAGTGAATCCGCTTCGCAACGGGATCACAATCTTTCCAGGCGGCGCGCCGCTGTACAAAAGCGGCATTTTGGTCGGTGCCATCGGCATCAGCGGCGACGGCGTCGATCAGGATGACATCATTGCCTTCGACGGGGCGAAAAAATTCCAGTCGTCCAAGGCGATCCGTTCCGACGCCCTGCCACCGACTAAAATCGTCAATTTCCTGACTGCCAAAGTGACTGCTCTGGAAAACTTATTCAATCTAAATGACAATATTGCGACTGAGACGCTGGACAAGCTTGCACAAGGTCTGCATGGTGTGCAGTTGCCGTTCCAGAAGTTCCCGCGGAATCCGGAGCTATAACGCGGGAGCGCCGAGCATGCTCGGCGGCTACACGGGGAAATCATTTTCGGGGCGCGGTGGATGAAGACTGGGATTGCATCGATCATCGCAACGGCTTTACTCATCTCGCCTATATTGCGCGCTCAGCCGACGGAATCAGGGCAGGTGGAACGATTCGATCGGCAGCTTGAATCGATTCGTCGGAATACACGGCTTTCGATCAACCCTTCCGTCCCGCTTTCAGAGCGTGCTTATCTGGATTACGGCGGATACACAACCTTTTCTTATCTCTCGCTCGATAATCCGTCGCTGACCAATACGGCGTTTCGCCAGATTGAGACGGGCGTTTATCTGGACATGATCTTCGACGGCACGCATGAATTTTTCTTCCGCGGCCATTTGTTCCATCGCGATTTTAATCCCGGCGATCGATTTAATTCGGACGGCGAAAATATCGACGGACGTGTCGATGCGATGTTTTACAAGTTTGACTTGGCGCATTTTGAGTCGGCGTACCAGGGCAAGGAGACGAACAACGATCTCTCGATCAAATTGGGGCGCGATCTGGTGCTGTGGGGAAATGGATTGACGCTCAGCACGGATATGGACGGCGGCGTGGTGGATTTGACTTACGGGGAGGCGGACCTGCAATTGATCGCCGGCGTTACGCCGCTGGATACGGTCGATTTTGACAGTGCCCGGCCAAGGTTCGATAGCCGAACCCAACGCGGCCTTTATGGTGCCCTGGGCACGGTGCGCGTGGGGACGAATCGCATTTATGCTTATGGCCTGGACCAGCGCGATTACAATAATGATGAACTGACCGCCGACGACATGATTGACGGCGATGCGGCGACGCCAACGCGATTTCATTATGACAGCCATTACATCGGCATCGGGGCCACTGGCGCGCTGACAGATCGGCTGACGTATGGGGTCGAGGCGGTTTATGAAGGCG
>DATAPK010000150.1:0-5778 GCA_036265245.1 Tepidisphaeraceae bacterium
GGGGGCCTGGAGCTTGAATTGGACCGTTATTTCTTTCTTGGCCATGACTTCGCTTTCCGTCTAACGAATAATCTCTCTTCCGCCGGGGGCGAAAGGGGCGAGGATAATACAAAGGGCCGCCCATTAAAACAAGTGCTGGGAAGAGGGGAATTATTGGTCTGGAAATGGGGCAATAGCGGGGAGTGATGGGGTTTTTGGGGGAATTGGCCTGCCAATAAGCCTGAAAACTCAAAAGCCCGCGACCGTCATAAGATACGAATCCATCACGATTTAGTTCCCTCGGCAATTACACCGGCGCCGTTATCAACTCGACTTGGCATTTCGACTTTATCGATGTGGGGGATTGCGGATTGATGGAGGGCCATTTCGCGGCAATCTGTGAATCCGGCGTCGGTCATCAGTTTGACTAATGATGGGCCGTCGTACATCCATTTGTGGGTCTGGAAATCGCCGAAGCCGCTGTAGAATTTTTGGCGCCAGCCGCGCGGGGCGGTTTCGACTCGGGCATGGAGGCGAACCATAAAACGGCGGGCGGGATCGTCGTCGCTTGCGGATTGTTCTTTTTGGTACCACACGCCGAGTGTCCGCTGTCCAACGTACTCCTCGACCATCGCGCGAAAATCGGGAACAAGGGTGCGGCATGCGCCGCCGGGTTTGAGGACGCGATGGATTTCTTTCAGCAGGGCCAATGCGTCGTTGCGAAACAGATGCTCGATGAGGTGGCTGGAAAAGCATGCGTCAAAGGAATTATCAGGAAACGGCAGTTGGTGGCGCAGATCGAACACCTGGATATTGGCTGGCCAAGGTGTGTTGGAGGTTTCCTTGGGGAGTACGTGAAGCGTTTCGAGGAAGCGGCGAAGCTTGCGGTGCTGGGCGAACCAGGCTCCCCAAGAGCCATCGACATTGTGCCATTCGGGTGGAGCGATTAGGCCGCAGCCGAGGTGAAGGAGTCTTGGCGGAGCGTCGGCGGGCATGAGCGAAGGCCTTGGGTAGCGATATCAGACTTTTTCGATTTGCCAGTATTCCAGTTCCAGCGGGGTGGGGCGGCCGAAGATGGTGGTGACGATGCGGACCATTCCTTTGTCGGGCATGATTTCGTCGACTTCGCCTTCGAAGTTGATGAAGGCACCGTCGGTGACTTTGATGCGGTCGCCTTTGTTGTATTTGATGTCGCTGGTGACTTCGCTTTCGGGTTTTTCGGCGGCTTCGACCATCTTGGCTTCGTCCTGGGGTTTCATGGCGGTGGGCTTGCCGTTGGAGCCGATGAAATCGCCGACGCCGTCGGTTTCCTTGATCATGAACCAGACTTTTTCGGGGATCATGCCGTTGGGATCGAGTTGGAGTTCGATGAAGACGTAGCCGGGGTAAAGCTTGCGATCGGATTCCTTGCGGACGCCGGCCTTCATGGAGCGGACGCGTTCGGTGGGGACGAGGATTCGTCCGACGACGTTTTCGACGGCTTCGATCTTGACCTTGCGAAGGAGAGCATCCTTGACGCGGTCTTCTTTATTGCTGGCGACTCTCAGGACGAAGAATTGCATGTCTTGTTTAGTTGTTAGTTGTTAGTTGTTAGTTGCTAGTGGACTGCTGGTAGCAACTGATAACTGGTCAACGGGCAACTCCTTCAAAATGGCGGTTGCTTGAGGACTTTCAGCCAATAAAAAATGTAGCCGAAGACGATGTCGGTCACGAACAGAATCATGGTGATCAGAAAGACGAAAATAATGACGATCTTGGTCGAACCGATCAGCTCTTCGCGGCTGGTCCAGTTGACCTTTTTCATTTCGCTGTCGGTGGCGATGAGGAAGTCGGCGTTGGTCGGCTTGTTCATGATGGTGTAAGCCAACAGGGAGAGAAGAGCGAGGCTGCCGAGGACGATGCCGATGAGCACGCCGCGATGGTTGTTCAGGGTGTCTGACCAGGCGGGCAGATTGGTGTAGAGGAAGTTACCCATCAGGAGGATGATGAGGGCTGATCCTGCGACGGTGCCCATTCGCGTCCAGTATCCCTGGCCGGATTTATAGATGTGGAAGAATCCGCCGGAGCTTGCGGAACCGGTAGCCACAGCGCCGCCAGATCCGGACGAGCCGCCACGGGAGGCCTGGGGCTCTGTTTCCGGAGTTTGGTCCTGCGGGTCTGGGTCCTCGTCGGGCATAGGCTTACTCATCTGATTATCTTTAACAACCGAAGCCATCCGACTCCTTGAACGATTTCGCGACCTTCAGCACGCCAGCCAGGAATCGAACCTGGAACCTGCCGCTTTGGAGACGGCCGCTCTGCCAATTGAGCTACTGGCGTAGGCGGAAACGATGAAGTCAGAATGATGAATGATGAACGAAATACAACTTTATCGTTCATCGTTCCCACTTCATCGTTCGGCTCATTTCCTCTTCAGCTTGTGTTGCGTGTGCTTGCGTTCGCGCATGCAATATTTTTTGAGTTCGATTTTGGGGGCTCCGCCGGCGACCTTGATTTCGGTTCGGTAATTCAGGTCATTGCACTCGGTGCACTGGAGCCAGGCCATTTCGCGGTTTTCTTTTGCCATGACAACACCTCAGAATAAGTGCTGAGGACTGAGTGCTGAGGACTGAGTGAAGAAATTTTCACTCAGTCCTCAGTCCTTAGTCCTCAGTCCTGTCGGATCAATTTTAGGCCAGAATCTTCGTAACAACGCCCGATCCGACGGTTTTGCCGCCTTCGCGGACGGCGAAGCGGAGCTTTTCTTCCATGGCGATCGGGGCTTGGAGCTCGACTTCCATGGTTGTGTTATCGCCGGGCATGACCATTTCGACGCCTTGCGGAAGCTTGGCAGCGCCGGTGACGTCGGTGGTTCGGAAATAGAACTGCGGGCGATAGCCGGTGAAGAACGGCGTGTGACGGCCGCCTTCTTCCTTGGTCAGAACATACACTTCCGCGGTGAACTTGGTGTGCGGGGTGATGCTCTTGGGGGCGGCGAGGACCTGGCCGCGTTCGAGCTGTTCTTTTTCGATACCACGGAGGAGGACGCCGACGTTTTCGCCGGCGAGACCTTCGTCGAGGGTCTTGTTGAAGGCTTCAATACCGGTGATGACGGAGTTCTGGTTGGGCTTGAGGCCGACGATTTCGATGGCGTCGCCGACTTTGGCCTTGCCGCGCTCGATACGACCGGTGCCGACCGTGCCGCGACCCTTGATGCTGAAGACGTCTTCGATGGGCATCAGGAAGGGCTTGTCGACTTCGCGCTGCGGAATCGGGACGAATTCGTCCAGAGCCTTGACGAGATCATCGATCGGCTTGTTGGCGGCGGCGTCGGTGGGCGCATCCAAGGCCGGCTTGCTTGAGCCGCGGATGATCGGGGTGTCATCGCCGGGGAAGCCATACTTGGTGAGCAGTTCGCGAACTTCCATCTCGACGAGGTCGAGGAGTTCGGCATCGTCGACGAGATCGATTTTGTTGAGGAAGACGACGATCTTGGGCACGCCGACCTGACGGGCGAGCAGGATGTGCTCGCGGGTCTGGGGCATGGGGCCGTCGGCGGCGGAGACGACGAGAATCGCTCCGTCCATCTGTGCGGCACCGGTGATCATGTTTTTGATGTAGTCGGCGTGGCCCGGGCAGTCGACGTGGGCGTAGTGGCGCGCTTCGGACTCGTACTCGACGTGGGCCGCCGAGATTGTGACGGTCTTGGTGGCGTCGCGTTCGGTACCGCCCTTGGCGATATCCTTATAGTTCTTGGCAGTGGTGCCGAACTTTGCCTGCGAGCGGGCGCTGAGTGCCGCGGTGAGCGTGGTCTTGCCATGGTCGATGTGACCGATGGTGCCGACGTTCACGTGCGGTTTTTTACGTTCAAATACTCCCTTTGCCATGTCGAACCTCCGAATCAGTTTTCCGAATTCCTAAATACCGTTTCACCGATCTTTTCGTCCAGCCGCCATGAACGTCAATTATGACGTTTACGAACGGCAATCGGCAGTATTCCAAAGCTGGCACTGGGGCTTGAACCCAGGACCTCCACCTTACCAAGGTGGCGCTCTACCGCTGAGCTATGCCAGCGACACTTGTCAATCAAAGTGCCGCTCTCGCCTATTCTCACGCACCGACGCGTGCGCGCACGGGGAGCGTAGGGGCGGAAAGTATATGTTGGGATTGGGCAATGTCAATTAAGGCTCTCATATAGGCCCCACGGCGGAGCCGTGGGCTTTTGGGGGATCGATAGGTTTACGTTCTTTTCTCTTGTCGTGAAAGACTATAAGAAGGGGCTTATGGCTTTTTCTTCGTTGAAAATCTGGTGCAATGCATACATTCCGAATGAACTTCTGGCGGAGTTGAAGAGGCGACTTTCGCCGCATCAATTGATTCAGTCGTCTGACTCACAGATATCGAACCTGGCGAGTGTGGGGACCAACCCGGAAGCGCGGGGGGCGGATGTGGTTTATGGGCAGCCGCATCCGGAGGATGTGATTCATTCGACGAGCTTGAAATGGGTGCATCTCACGACGGCGGGATATACGCGATATGACACCGACGCGATGCGGAAGGCACTGCGGTCGCGCGGGGCGGTGATGACGAATAGCTCAAGCATGTTTGCAGACCCGTGCGCGGAGCATGCGCTGGCGTTCATGCTGTGCGCGGCGAGGTGTTTGGCGCCGATGATTGTGAACGATGCGACGAAGCATGAGTGGCCTTATCTGGAGACGCGAAGCGAGGCGAGATTGCTTCGAGGGCAGAGCGCGCTGCTGGTTGGGTTTGGTGCGATCGCGCGGAGAATGGTGGAATTGCTTTCGCCATTTCAGATGAATCTCACGGCGGTGCGACGAACCGTTCAGGGAGATGAACCAGTGCCGACCATCGCGGTGTCACGCATCGAAGAGGCGCTGGGGGATGTGGATCATGTGGTGAACATTCTTCCCGCGGCGGATCATACGAAGCAATTTTTCAATGCCACGCGGTTTGCGAAAATGAGGCAAGGCACGACGTTTTACAACATCGGCCGAGGGGATACGGTGGATCAGGATGCGCTTTGCGATGCGCTGGAAAGTGGACACATTCGCGGCGCTTATCTTGATGTGACCACGCCGGAACCGCTGCCGCCGGAGCATCGGTTGTGGAGTGCTCGTAATTGCTGGATCACGCCGCACACGGCGGGGGGATATGCGGATGAGGTGAGGGCGAATATTGAGCATTTCGTTGAGAATTTTCAACGATTCGTACGGGAGGAAGAACTTCGAGACAGGATTGTTTGAGCGTCTGGAGAATCCGGGTCTTCGGAGTACCTCAGACACCGGCGTCTGATGGCAGCGAAGAACCGGATTGCATTTTTCTCTTGCGATTCTTCATCACAACAATCGGAACATCAAAATCGATCCAGTTCTCGTCATTTCGATGTGACCAGACAATTGTTTCGAGTTCTTGTTTTGTGCGAATGTAGTCATAAATGTTGTGCAAGTGCCTCTTGTCTTTGACCCATTTATATTCGCCGCCTTCAGACCAGATGCTTCCGGGTATTTGATTGCGGATTGCATGGCTTGCTCGCTGTTTGCACTTTCCGATGGTTCGTCGAAGTTCTTCTAAATTCCACGGTAATTCAACCAGGATATGAAGATGCTTTTCTCCAATTGATGCCGCGATGAATCGATAGCCCAAGAGACGAAGCTTGCAGAGAAATGAAGCTAGAACGAAGACACGAAGTTTGATGTCGAATTGGATTGTTTTTTGCGAATGGGCTTCGTTATATTTTCGCAATCCAGCATGTTCTTTTTCAGGGGGCCGATGTTTGTAGTCTCCGCTCGAATGGACGCG
>DATAPK010000151.1:0-2485 GCA_036265245.1 Tepidisphaeraceae bacterium
CCGCCGTTGCCGCCTTGGATAGCAGCGGAACAATCGATCTGACAGGAACCGGGACCGATAAGACGGGAATTCTGGTCGGCATCGTCAACGGCGATCAGACCGGCATTTTCAACGGAGGCATCACGCTCGAATCCGGCTCCAAACTGACGCTCGCCGGCGACACGTCGACAGGCATTGCGATTTCAGACAACACAACGTTGAACGGCATGATCGATATCGGCGGTCAGATCAGCCTGACCGGCGGCACAAGCATGACGGGCGTCCTGATCGGTGGCAATTCGGATGCGCCGGCGATTTTGAACGGCGATATCACCATAGATGCGGGAGGAGCGATCAATATTACAGGCGATGACGCGATCGGCATCCATGTTGGACAGAATTCCGTGGTCAATGGCAATGTGGAGATCGCCGGCTCTCTCTCTGTCGCGCCCACGGACGCCAAATCCCAGACCAACGGCAGCGTGATCGGCATCCTTGAGGACGCAAATTCAAACGGCAACGGCATCACCGGTAACCTTACCATCGATTCAGGCAGCTCGATCAATGCCACGGGCGCCAGCGCGCAAGGCGTCGTGCTGCTGGGCGGCGTGGGCGGAAACTTCACGAATAGCGGCAACATCATCGCTGTCGGCACAACCTCTGCGACGAGTCAGACCGGGAATCCGATTGGCTCATCTGCGGTGGCCATCGGCTCCAGCATCGCTCAAGGCATTCTGAATAACGGGCCAGTTAACTCCACCGACACCACGACCGCCGCTCAAATCGAAGGCAACGGGATTCAGCCCGTTCTGCTAATTTCGCCCACTGCGGACGGCGCCACGGCCGCCAATGACATCCATATCGGCGTCTACAATCCAGCGCCTCCCGAGGGTCCGTACAGTTTTATCAACCGCGGTGACATCCTGGCTTCGGTCGCGAACGTAGATCAGCCCGAAGTTACGGATATCCAGATTCAAGGAGCAGGCAGCAGCTTTTTCACGTATCTCGACGGTGGTTTTTTCAATTCCGGCAAGATTTCGGCTCAGGGGATTGGCGACATAAAGCAACTCACAGCCATGCCGGTCACGGCGCTCTGGTTTGCGCCGGGAGCCGTTTCTCCGGTCCTGTTCAATTCCAATCAGAACACCAGTAGCCCCGGATCAATTAGCGCAGAATACACCGGCGCTGCGGTAGGCGGTGCGGCAATTGCGGTCCGGATCGATGAGGGCGCGACACTGAACAAGATTGTCAATCAAGGGTCGATCATTGCCGATGCGATCATCTCAGACACGACGATCACCGGCCTCACAGCGCGCGCCATTTGGGATCAGTCCGGCACGCTCACAGAGATCGACAACAGCGGCAGCATCGGCGCCTTCGCGACCACGCTGGATGACAAGTCGCAAGTGACGATCGCCATCGACATGGGCGTCGCTAGCCAAGATACCCTGATCGACAATTCTGGCACGATTACCGGCGACGTGCTGCTTGGAGATGCGGCGGATCGCGTGCTGGTGCATGGCACGGTTAATCAGGAAGCGAGCATCACCGGGGATATTTCGTTTGGAGGCACCAGCGCGACTGCGGCCGACGATTATCTGGAGATCGACGATCATTCCACAGTGACAGGCGCGATTACCGATCGTGCCGCTGGCCGGCTTGATGTGCTGATCAATCCCGGTGGCGCCTTGAACATCACCAACGACTCAACGGATCTCGACTCTCGCTTCAATGTAAATCAGCTGACTGTCGGAGCCGGCGGCACTTTGGGTCTGACGTTATCCCAGACCTACAATCTGTCCGCCAATCCGGAAGCTGGGGGCATCGTGACCGCAAGCGGGATGGTCATGCTCAATCCGCAGGCCATTATGAGCCTTTCGTTCGGTGGATTTCTTGCCGGACAGACGCCCGGCGAGCCTTCACAATTCGTGTTGATCGATGCGCCGCTGAACCAGCTGCAGCTGGATCTTACGACTCTGCAGACCCAGATTTGCCCGACCGTGCCGTTCCTTTTCGAGAACACGGACGCACAGTGTCTCGCGGTTGACAATACGAGCACGCGCTCGCAGCTGACGCTTAACCTGACGCCCAAATCGGCGCAGGAGATTGGGCTCACGGGCTATGCACTGAAAATGTTCCCGCTCGCCAACCAGGCGCTGGCGAACGACGACGCGTTGGGTGCCGCCATCATCAACGCCGGTGCGCCGGTTAATGGTGTGCCGCTGACTCAGGAGCAGGGGCAAACGCTCTACCAGGGCATCTACGCGCAATTCGCGCCGGACGTCACGGGCGCCTCGCGCGCGCTTGCCATTGCGCTGACGGACCAGGCGACAGGTCCGGTCGGGGCCCGGCAGCGCGCACTGCGCATGTATTCCGGACAGCCGGGCGACACGACGCTGTGGGGCCAGGAGTTCGATCTGAGCCTGAATCAGGATGCCCAGAACAACACGATCGGATATCGCGACAGCGGTTTCGGGATCGTCTTGGGCGTCGATGGCGGCGATCC
>DATAPK010000152.1:0-17676 GCA_036265245.1 Tepidisphaeraceae bacterium
GTGGCTTTCACGCAAGACCGGCCACGCTTCGCCAGAATTGTTGCTCGGTGATCCCATCGCATTTGGGGAAGTTGAGCAGAAACTCTCGACAGCGCAGGTTAGCCGTAAGGTTTGGTGGGTGGTGGCTAACCCGAAAGAGTGGAGTTGGGATCGGCTTTTTAAGGAGAAGCGTGTTGACTACCGCTACGGCCGACTTCAACGTAACTATCCGCTCGTGCGCAAGGGCGATCTGGTTGTAGGTTATCAATCCACGCCCGATAAGCGCATTGTGGCGCTCGCGAGGATCGCGCGGGAGTTGTACCCGACGGCAGATCGCGGTTCCGTCATTGACCTTGAGGCGGTCGCCCCAATAGATAACGGGCTAACGTACGAAGAACTTCAGAGCGACCCAATATTAACGGCGTCTGAACCGGTGCGTATGCGCTGCCAAGGAACGCTGTTTGCGCTCACCGAGGATGAATTTGACCACCTCGCGGCCCTGCTTACGGAGCGTAACCCAGATTTACGTCGTCACCTTGAAGGTTCAGTTACTGGAGTTGGGCCACTGACGCGCCTTACTTTCCACGCGTCGTATAGCTATGAGGACTTTATCGAGGGTTTTCGCCCTGTTGACACCAAGGGCGGCAACCTCACTTTACGCCTCGAAGATGGTATCTTTAAGCGTGTCTGTCGCGAAGCGCAGGCCAATCCAAACAAACCTTATCTCGTCCTGATCGACGAGATCAACCGCGCGAACGTGGCGAAGGTATTCGGAGAGATAATCACGCTGTTGGAGAAGGACAAGCGAGGGATGTCCGTGAGCTTGCCACAGAGCAAAGAGGCCTTTGCAATCCCGTCGAACGTCTACGTGCTTGGTACGATGAACACGGCCGACCGGAGCATCAAGCTGCTTGACGCCGCGCTACGCCGCCGCTTCTCATTCATTGAGTTGATGCCCGACTCATCTCTTCTGACGGGCGGCAAAGTTGGAAACCTCGCCCTCGATGAATTTCTCGACGAATTGAATCGACGAATCGCGGCGAAGGAGGGTCGCGAGAAGCAGATCGGCCACTCATTCTTGATGGACAGCAGCGGTCCCGTATCGGACCCAGAGGAATTTGCTCGCCGCTTCCGTCAGGACATTTTGCCCCTTTTACAAGAGTATTGCTATGAAGACTACCGCCTTCTCGCAGACTACATCGGAGAAACATTGGTGGATAAGGACGCGCAGTTGCTAGACGAAGAACGGTTACGTGACCCTGATGAACTGGTGCGAGCGCTAGAGCTTGCCTTTATCAAAGCAGGTGAGGTGTGACCACGCGCACCGGGTCCAACATCGTCTCACTCTCTGAGTGGCAGACCTGTCAGATTGAAGGAATGGCGCTTGGGCCGGAGGATGGGGCGCTACTTAAATCGCTAACTGGGGGAACGGATACAAGGCTAGGACTGGATGAACTGCGCGCGGGCCTGCGCATTACATCGCGTTCATGGGTTGGTGTCGTCCGCTTCAAGGATTTCGAACTTCGCATCGTACCCAAACTAGCCGGGGGAGACATTGGCCTGTTGCGAATGGTGGACTTCGCCACGGGATTAGATGCTGTTGACCGCCATCCTGCCGTTCATACGTTCGCAGCCGAGGGAGCAAGTTTGCTTGATCTTATAACACTGCTACTGACCGAAGCATGCGAGCGGATTATCCGAGCAGGCATGCTGGCCGACTACCAAGAACTCGAAGACGATCTCCCTGTTGTACGGGGTCGGCTGCTCGTTCGTGAACAGGTGCTACGTCGCATGGGGCGAGTAGACCGTGTGGTATGCCGATACGACGAACACACCACGGATACAATCGACAACCGGTTGCTGCTGGCGGCTCTTTCGGTGGCGGGATCGCGCGTTACACACCCAGATGTGGCTCTTCGCGTGAGGCGGCTGCATGGGGTCCTCGCTGATGCTTGCTCTGTCGATGATCTCGACTTACGGATGGCGCGTTCGACGCTTACATACAACCGGCTCAACGAGCATTATCAAGAAGCTCATCAATTGGCGTGGCTGGTCCTTGAGGGGCTGGGAATTGAGGACCTTTATGCTGGGGGCAGTCATCGCACTTTTGCGTTCCTGTTGGACATGAACCGATTGTTCGAAGACTTTGTAACCCGATGGCTCGCTGCACTCCTGCGGGGTACGCACTATCGCTCTATTGCCCAGCGGCGCGATCGAACAATCTTATGGAACGCCGATCTCAACAGGCCTTACGCAAAGGTCATCCCCGACCTCGTTGTCGAGCGCAAGGACAAGCCCGGTCGCTTCCTGCCGCTCGACGCGAAATACAAACTTTACGAGGAGCGGCGCATATCGCCAGCCGACATCTATCAGACGTTCATGTATGCTTATGCTTATGGTCAGACGCACGCAGTTTTGCCAAGCGCCGTGATCATCTATCCCGCTCAAACCGACACGGCTCAGGTTCAGCGCCTACACGTTCGACGTGCGGACGGACTGCCCAGCGCCCAGATTGTTGGAATCGGAATTGATGTACTTGCGGCACTTGATGAGGCTTTTGCAATGCAACCGGGCAATATTGGATCGCGCCTACTGCAACAAATCGGGACTGCGCTCGACTAAGACCTTGATATCTTTAGTACAGAAGGATTGTGGATCGGCGATGTGGTTCAGAAATTCGCCCACAATATCTCTGTCCGATATGTGGTTGCGTACCTTCCGACCTTCGTCCCGCCAGTGCCACATGGCACGCGAATCCGATAGCAGAGCCTCCAGTCCTTCAAATACCGTGTGTAGAGGTCGGAATCACCGCTGCTCAGAAGGACCTTACCGCGCACCCCGTTCAATATTTCGAGTAAGAGGATACGAACGTAGGCATCGAAGCTTTTGTGGCAATTGCGATATAATTGACGATCTCGGATTTCAAGAAGCGCTTTCGCCGCTTCCATCTGCCACCGTTCCGAAGTCTCGATGATGTCTTCCAGTCGAATCAAGGAAGCGTTCCGAGCCGACATGGGTTTGATCACGAGCGAGGGGTTCGTCAATCGCATGCGGTCATGATACTTCGCAGCAGCGAATTGGTTAAATGGAATCGTACGGCGGATCAGGCCATTTATAATACCCTCCGGCATCTGTCGGAAAATGATCATCCAAGAGATGTATGGCGAATGCGTCTTTATTTGTAGCGAGCGCAACTAGCAACTGCGCTGCCAACGTTCGACAGTCGTTCATACTGAGCGCCCACTGGCCGATGTCGCCGTCGTTATGGGCAAACGTAATTGCCGTGGCATTTTCGCGATTGCCATCATCGAATTTGCCAACCGCGCAATTTAGCAACTCGACATGCGTCACAAGATATTGCGCCCGCTCTTCTCTCTTTTTCCTACGCTTCATGGACACCTCGCTTACCCAGCTTTCTTACGGGGCAATTTGAACACTAGCTTCGGCCCTCTATTGAGCCATCCGAATTCGTTGAGCCGTAGATTGCGGCTGTACTTACGCTCGTACATCCCATTAAGCATGGAGCGAAGGTCACTCTGCCACGGACTTTGGATGATGATCCAGTGCTTTTCGAAGACGCTTGAGGGACGGGGTTTCGTATGAATCGTAAGCGACCCGATATCCCACGTTTAGCGAGGAATACGATGATTGTTTCCAAAGGTCCTCATAATGTATAGGCCTGCAAGTCATACGGAATTCTGGCAACTGGGGCCAAAGCTTTGATTTCGAGTACTTTGTGCGCCCACATGAGGATCGTCAGTGTCGGTGACTCATGGCAGAGATTTTAACCCGCGCCCTACTGAGCGCCCCACAGGTCTTGAAATGTGCCAATTTCAAGCGAAAATTCACGAAAGTGGTCAGGACTGAAAATCCATGTGTCGCCGGTTCGATCCCGGCTCTGCCCATTTTCGTTATCGCCACTTCGCAATCCACGTGGTTTTCTGGGGCTGATTGGTATTGATCCCGCCGACCGTCATGACGAAATAATCGCCGACCAATTGAACCGTCGTGCCTTGCCTGGCAGCGGGGAGTGAGGCGAGGGTGGACCATTTGTTGGTGGCGGGGTCGTACATGGCGACGCTGCTGGTCGGCAATTGCGGCCAAACCTGCCCGCCGGCGCGGATGATTTTTCCGTCGAGAACAAAGGTGCTTGCCTCGGCGTGACTCTTGGCGATGGGGGCATCGGCGAGTCGCGTCCATTTATTCGTCGCGGGGTCGTAGACATCGACGATCTTTTGTTGGATGTGTTTGATGTCGTGGCCGAACTCTCCGCCCATGACGTAAATCTTGCCGTCGATCACCGCGCTGGACGTGTGATCGCGCGGATTGGGGAGCGGGGCGGCGGTTTTGAAGCCGGCGCTGATGTTGGATAAATCCAGGACATAGTGATCGCCGATGTTGGTCACGCGGTCGGCGGGATTGCCGGTGATGGAGTGCAGCTTTCCGTCGAGAACCTGAGCGGTGTTGGCCCCGAGTTTCTTTGGCAGATGTACCGGAAGTTGCGTCCAGGTATCGGTGGCAATCGTATATTTCCAGACTCCATCGGTGGGGATGGAGGGATATTTGCCGCGATGTCCGCCGACGAAATAGACGACGCCGTGCGCCTGGTCAACGGCCATGCCGGCGTGGGTTTCCGGGGCTTTCATATCCGCAAGGCGTGTCCATTTATTAGTGGCCGGATCGTAAACATCGACTCGCGTGGTGCTGTCGAATTGGCTGTCGGCCCAGCCGCCCATGACGTAGAGCTTGTTCTCGTATGAAAACGCATAAGACTCGAAGCGCGCGACGGGGCTGTCGGCGGCGCGCGTCCAGGCGCTGGGCCAGGTGGGATTTTGCGTGGCGCCGGTAGCGCCGGAGGGGACGAGCTTAAACCAGTTGAGGCTGCCGAAAAATTGGCCGGGCTCAGCCGCCTGATCGAAAACGATTCGGAGTGTGTGCAGGCCTGCTGTCAGGTTGAAGCCGGAATGGGTGATCGTTTCGAAATTGGTCCATCCGCCGGTGGTCGGAAAATCAATCGGGCCAGCCTGCGTGGCACCATCGATTTCGACATGGAATTTCCCGCCATGATCTGCCGCGGCGGCAAGACGGAATTGAATGTCATACGCTCCGGTGACGGGTGCATGGACATCATAGGTGACGTATTCGGTGGCTTTGATGTGGCCGACGATATAGCCGCCGCCGGTGTCCTTGGTCGGGCCTACGTCTACTGCGGTGGATCGGTATGCACCGAGGTCGTTGCCGGGTGTCGTATCCTTGAAGCCGGTCGGATTAAAATCCTCGGCCTGGATGAGCACGGCGGCGGCAGAAAAAAGGCGGCGGTTTTCGAGCGGTTCAAACAAACACATTTTCTTCTCTGGAAATCGATTGCGAGGATTTAACGCGGCCGAAATCCTTTTCGGCCCGGATTCCTGGTCATCAGGATAATCCATATTTTGGCGAACGCACGAGTTTTTCATCGTATGTCCGATAACCTGTGGTCGGTGAGGCGTATTAAGCCCATTTTCACTTCTCATGCTGGTTTAACTAAGGGTGTGTATGATTGCCGCCGGTTGTTTGATCCCATGAAGACTTCCGATCCGCCCGCGAAGCAGAACAGGCAATATCGACGATTGCTCGGCTATGCGCGGCCCTATGCGCGGCAGTGGTGCGGGATGGCGCTCATCATGCTTGCCAGCAGCGCGGTGGCGATTGCGCAGCCTTGGCCAATGCAAGTGCTGGCGGATCATGTGCTGGACGATCTGCCCATGCCGCCCATGCTCGTGCGGCTGGTGCATCTGCTTCCGGCGGCGACTTCCAAATCGGGTTTGCTGGCGTGGGTGGGGATTTCAACGCTTTTGTTTTATGCGCTGGCAAGTCTGATCGATGCGGCCCTGACTTACGGTTGGATTCTGATCGGGCAGCGGATGGTGTACGACGTCGCCCGCGATTTGTTTTCGATCACGCAGCGGCAATCGCTGCGGTTTCATGCAAAGCATCCGGTGGGGGATTCGATGAGCCGGATCATGACGGATAGCTGGTGCGTGAATAATGTCGTCGAGTCGCTGCTGCTCACGCCGGGGCAGGCGATCATCACCACCGCGAGCATCGTGCTGCTGATGTTTCACATGAACGTGGAGTTGGCGGTGGCGTCGGTGATTGTGGCGCCGATCATCAGCTTGGCGTCGCGGCACTTCGCGAAGCGCATGCGGAAGATCGCTAAAGCTCGACGAGAAATCGAAAGCGGGATGCAGGCGCACGTGCAGCAGGTGCTGAGCGGGATTCATGTGGTGCAGGCGTTTGGGCAGGAGGTACGCGAGCATGAGCGGTTTGCCGAAAATGCTGGGCAGGCGATTCGCGCCTTTCGGCGAGGCGTGCTGGTGACGAATCTGTCGAATCTCTATACCGGCCTGATCCTGACGATGGGCACGGGCGTGGTGTTGTACGTGGGGGCGAGGCAGGTGATCGCGGGATCGCTGAGTGTCGGCACGCTGCTGGTTTTTCTGGGGTATTTGAACACGTTGCAGAATCAGGTCTGGACGCTGACGCGAACTTATTCTTCGCTGCAGAGCCGGCGGGCGGAGATCGATCGGGTGACGGAGTATCTGACGACGCCTAATGATATTGTCGATTCGCCAAACGCCGTCGCGATGCCGAAGGCTCGCGGCGAGGTGAGTATTGAGGATGTGAGCTTTGGTTACGAGATGGATCGTCCGGTGCTGAGCGATGTCACGCTGGAATTGCACGCGGGGCAGACGATCGCGCTGGTTGGGCCGACGGGGGCGGGGAAAAGCACGCTGGCGTCGCTGTTGCCGAGATTTTTTGATCCGTGGAAGGGATGCGTGCGGATCGATGGGCGGGATGTGCGTGAGTTCCGCGTGCGCGATCTGCGGCAGCAGGTTTCGCTGGTGTTGCAAGAATCGTTTCTGTTTCCGATTTCGATTGCGGAGAACATCGCATTCGGAAAGCCGGGGGCGGCGAGACGAGAAATTGAGCGAGCAGGAGAATTGGCCAACGCGGCGGAGTTTATCACGCAGCTTCCGGATGGTTACGACACGATCATTGGCGAGCGTGGGGCGACGTTGTCTGGCGGACAGAAGCAGCGATTGTCGATCGCTCGCGCGTTGCTGAAAAATTCTCCCATTCTCATTCTCGACGAGCCGACGGCGGCGCTGGATACGATTACGGAACAGGCGATTCTGGAAGCGATGCGGCGGCTGATGAGCGGCCGAACGACGCTGATTATTGCGCATCGATTGAGCACGATTCGTGATGCGGATCAGATTGCGGTGCTGGAGGCGGGGAGAATCGTTGAATTGGGAACACATGAAGAATTGGTGAGGCGGCGCGGGCTTTATGCGCGGTTTTCGAATGTGCAGAACGCGCCGGCGGGCGTTTGATGGAGAAGTGAATACTCGCTAAACCGCAAGCGGCCAATAGGTGTCGCTTGCGCCATTGCGACAGTGAAAAATGACGGATTCGACTGAATCATCGCAAACGACCAAAACCCATTCACTGGGTTGGCTGATGCATTATGCGCTGCGCCGGTGGAGCGCGATGGTGGTGGTATTTGGCGCGATGATTCTGAAGACGGCGTTGGATCTGCTCAAGCCGGTGCCGATGAAGATTTTGCTCGATCACGTGCTGAAGCAGCAGCCGGCGTCGCCGGTGATTACGAGGCTGATTCATTTTCTGCATGGCGATGAATCGCGGCAGACGATGGTTGTCTGGTGCGTGGCGGCGACGGTGGTGATTTTCATCATCGGCTGGGGAATCACGGCGGTGTCGGCGATGGCGAATGTGAATCTTGGGCAGCGATTGGCGTATGACGTGGCGGGGGATGTGTTTCAGCATCTGCAAAAATTGTCGCTGCGGTTTCATGCGAGGAAGGCGACGGGCGATTCAATTCGCCGGGTGCTGGTGGATTCGGCGGCGGTGGCATCGATTGCGAAGGATGCCGTTCTGCCGGCGATTTCGTCGCTGTTTACGCTGGTGGGAATATTCCTCGTGCTGTTGCGTTTGAATTGGACGTTGACATTGGTGGCAGTGGTGGTGGTGCCGTATTTGATCTGGGTTTTGCGGCGATATGCTGGCCCGATGATGCAGCGAAGCTTCGCGCAGCAGGAGATCGAAGGGCGAATTTATACGTCGGTTGAGCAGACGCTGTCGGCGGTGCCGGTGATTCACGCATTTACGCGGGAAGATTTCGCGGATGAACTGTTCCGCGGGCAGACGGATCAGGCGTTTGCCAGCGCGCTTCGGCTGACGCGCATTCAGATTCAATTCAAATTTCTGGTGACGCTGGCGACGGCGTTTGGAACGACGGGGATTTTGTGGCTTGGGGCGCACGAAGCGCTGCAGGGCCGGTTTAGTGTCGGGACGATCGTGATGTTTCTTTCGTATCTCGCATCGCTCTACGCGCCGCTGGAGACGCTGGCATATACGTCATCGACGTTGCAATTTGCGCTGGGCAGCGCGAAACGGGTGCGAGAGATTCTGGATCAAACACCGGAGGTGCGAGAGATCCCGTCGGCCACGGCGATTCAAACGGCACGCGGGCAAGTGCAGATGCAGGGCGTGAATTTTGGATATGACAGCGATCGACCGATCCTTAAAGAGATTTCGCTGGAAGCAAAACCAGGTGAAATGATCGCGATCGTGGGGCCGACGGGGGCGGGGAAGAGCACGCTGCTGGGATTGATTCCGCGATTTTTCGATCCGTGGTCTGGTGCGGTCGCACTCGATGGGAAAAATCTCACCGAATTGAAGATCGCCGATCTACGGAAACAGATTTCGATGGTGCTGCAAGAGCCATTTCTCTTTCCGCTCACGATCGCGGAAAACATTGCGTATGGGAAGCCGGAAGCGACACGCGAGCAGATCATCGCTGCCGCCACTGCCGCCAGTGCGCATGAATTCGTCGTCGCGATGCCAGATGGATATGACACGGTGGTTGGCGAACGCGGCGCAACACTCTCCGGTGGGCAGAGACAGAGAATCTCGATTGCTCGCGCATTGCTGAAAAACGCACCGATTCTGTTGATGGATGAGCCGACCAGCGCGCTGGATGCGCAGACGGAGCAGGATCTAGTCATAGCCATTGGCCGATTGGTGCAGGATAAAACGACGTTTGTTATCGCGCATCGACTCAGCACGATTCGCAAGGCGAATCAGATTGTCGTGATGGATCAGGGCCAGATTGTTGAGCGCGGCACGCACGATCAGCTTACGGCGGCGGGTGGATTGTATAGTCGATTGCATCAGGCGTTTTCGAGCGCTGCATCGGAGGCATCTAAATGAGTGCGACCGTTTGTCTGGTTTCCAACACAATCGAATATCCCGAGGGCGGGGGGCTTTTGTGGGTTTATTTGAACTGGGCGCTGGGCTTGCGCGAAGCAGGGGCCAAGGTGATCTGGTTGGAGGGTGTGAAAACCAGAGTGCCGGAAGAAAAGGCGATCGCGAACGCCAAAATTCTGAACGATCAATTGGCTAAATTTGGGTTGAAGGATTCACTGGTGTTGTTTCGCGCTGACGAGGCAGGCGAAAAACCTGTGCAGGGATATCCCGGGCTTGATGGTGCAGCCCATGCGGATTTGCTCCTGAATTTTCAGTATGGATTGAGTCCTGTGGCCCTGAAGAGATTCAAGAAGACGGCGATGGTGGATATCGATCCGGGGATGACGCAGACTTGGATCAGCCGGGGCGAGGTGAAGCATTCGCCGCACGATTTTTATTTTACGATTGGCGAGCATATTGGTGAGCCGGGATCGAAGGTTCCGGATTTGGGGGTGAAGTGGCATTACACGCCGCCGGCGGTGTCGCTGAGTCATTGGCCGGTGGTTGCAGCGCCCGCGTCGGCGCCGTTTACAACGGTTTCGCACTGGTCGGCGAATGAATGGATGTCCGATTTCGACGGCTCATGGTACGACAACAGCAAACGCGCGGGGTATCTGCCGTTTCTTGAACTGCCGAAATTGACGAAGCAGCCTTTGGAACTGGCGATCTGTTTGAACGACGAAGAAGAGGAGCGGGCGAATTTGTTGCAGAAGGGATGGCGTGTGCGCGATTCGGCGCCGGTCAGCGGAACGTTGGAAGCGTATCGGCAATTCATTCAGCAGTCGCGAGGCGAGTTTGGTTGCGCGAAGGGGGCGTATACCAGGTCGCAGGGAGCGTGGATCAGCGACCGGACGGTTTGTTATCTGGCCAGCGGCAAGCCATCGGTTGTGCAGAACACCGGGCTAAGCCGGTTTTTGCCGGATCGGATGGGGATTTTGCGGTTCAACAATCCAACCGAGGCGGCGGAGTGTCTGGAATTGGCGGCGGCCGATTATGATAGACAGTCGCGAGCGGCGAGAGCGCTGGCGGAAGAGTATTTTGATGCGAGGAAGTGTGCGAGAAAAGTGCTGGAAACGACGTTGTAGCCGCGACGCCTGCGTCGCCGAATTGATGGACCGTTGTAAGTTACAGAAGGCGACGCAGGCGTCGCGGCTACAGCTTTAATGCTCGGTTCATGCGGGAAATGGAACGATGGATTATGCTTTCGCAGGATTACTTTCATGGCGAATGATTTGATTCAAACCGCATCTCAGCAGATTGACCGGGCGCTGGCTGCGCGCGATAGCGCGGATATTTCCTGGATTCAGCCACCGCCGATGCGCGATGGATGGACGCTCGCGGCGGATGCGCTGCAGTTTCTGGATTGCCTGGTGCGCGATTTGAAACCGAAGCATGTGCTTGAGTTTGGGGCGGGGTTGTCGACTAAGGTGCTGGCCCGCGCGTGCGTGCAGATGGGGACCGCGTGTGCGATCAGCTCAATCGATCACGATCCGGAGTTTGGCGTGTCGGATACGCGAACATTGGTGGAGTCGGCGAAGAATCTCACGCTGGCAAGCCAGATCTCGCCGTTGGTGGCGAGGGATTACGGCGGCAAACTGCTGCCGACGTACTATTTTGACAGCAAAAAATTCGCGACGACGGCGCCGGCGGATCTGGTGCTGATCGATGGCCCGCCGGTGAATCTGGGAGGACGAGAAGGAATTTTGTATCAGGCGATGGAGTTTTGCCGGCCAGGTACGATCGTTCTGCTGGATGACGCGAATCGTGGGGCGGAGCGAATCGCCGCGCGAGATTGGCAGGAAGTGCTGGGCGATGCGATCGAGGTCCGGCATCTCCCGCATTTCACGAAAGGGATGGCGGCGGTCATCGTCCATAAGATGGTGAAGCTCGATCAACTATGGAACCTGAGATGGGCAGGGGCGAAAAAACAGATCGAAAATCTGACGGCGGCGAAAGATGCATTTGTGCTGGTTGAATCGAAAAATTGGGATGACTTTGCCGATGGCAGGCACGCGTTGCCGCTGGTGAAGCGAGGAGATGAAGATTGGGGCGCGCCGGAGAACGATCAGATTGCGATGGCGGAGTTGGAGTCGCGCCGGAGTGAAGGCGCGACGCATTTTATTTTGCCTTGGACGAGTTTCTGGTGGGTCGATTGTTACGGAGCCTTCTTCTCGGAGCTTCGCCGGCGATTTAATTGCGTCGCCGACGGAGATTTACTGTTGGCCTTCGATTTACGGAAAACTCCATGAGCAAGCCCATGCGAATCTGCATTGTTTCCCAGGAATATCCCCCTGAAACCGGCGGCGGCGGCATCGGCACGCAGGCGCATCTCAAGGCACAGGGTCTGAGCACACGCGGGCATCATGTCGAAGTCGTTAGCGCAAGTTGGAATAATCCGCGCAGCGAATATGACGGCAAGGCGCTGATTCATCGGATCAGGCCTGACGATTATGGCGTGGATGCGATGGAAACCTTCACGCTTTGGATGGGCTACAGCCTGTCCGTCGCGAAGAAATTGCAGGAACTCAAAGCGGAAGAAAATTTCGACATCATTCAATTTCCCGAATATGTCGGCGAAGGGTTTTTTCATCAAACCAACAATTTTCGTTATCGGCAGGCGCGATATTCGGTGCAGTTGCATGGGCCGCTGGGGATGTTTGCAGAGCATATGTCGTGGCCGGAGAAGCATACGGCGACTTATAAAGTCGGCTGCTTCATGGAAAAGAATGTGATCCATCATTCTGATGGAGTCCTGGCGTCGAGCCATAACACCGCGAAGTTTTGCTCGAGCTATTACGACTATCCGCTGGATCAAATCAATGTGATTCATAGCGGGATCAACATCGATAAATTTTCGCCGCTGCCGCGCGAGACGGACGATGATGCGTTTCCGAAGATTCTGTTCGTGGGCAATCTGGTCGGCGCCAAGGGATTTAATCTGCTGGTGGAGACGATCAGCCGGATGAGCAAGCGATATCCGAAGATCAAACTTCGGACGATCGGCAAAGGCGGCGACGAGACGGTTCCGTGGGCGCAGAAATATGCGGCGGAATTTGGGGCGGAAAAGAATGTTGAATTTCTGCGTTATGTGCATCATTCAGATTTGCCGAAGCATTTTGCGTGGTCGGATATGTTCGCCGGGCCAAGCATTTATGAACCCGGGCCGGGCAATGTTTATCTGGAGGCGATGGCATGCGCTCGACCGGTGATTGCGTGCAATACCGCCGGCGCGCCGGAAGTTGTGCTCAACGATCGCACCGGGTTGCTGATCAGCTCGCAGGATTCGGCGGAGTTGGAAAAAGCAATCATCAAACTGGCCGAGGATGCAGCGCTTCGAGAGCGCCTCGGAACCGCCGGGCGAAAGTGGGTCAGCGATAATTTCTCTATCGAAAAATATATCGATAAGGTCGAGCAGTTTTATCAGCGGTTGATGCAACAGCCGCAACGAGGCAAAGAAGGCTGAGGATTTACATGGCGCGAAAACGCCTGAAGTTGGTTGTGCTGGGAATGATGGCACGTTGCCCATATGGCGGGCAGACGTGGCTCTATCTCAATTGGCTGCGGGCGCTGGCGGCGCATGGGCATGAGGTGTGGTATGTCGAGGATGATCCGATCTGGCCTTACGATCCGATGCAAAACACCGTCACCGACGATGCACGCTATGCGCGAAAGCATCTGGCGGATTCGATGGCGCGCGTTGGGCTCGCGGATCAGTGGGCATATCGAATTCATGGACTGAACGGCGCGTGCTGGGGGCTTGAGCCGAAGCAACTGGATGAACTTTATGCCTCGTGCGATGCGCTGCTGAATATTGTCGGCGCGACGGATTTGCGCGAAGAGCAGATGAAGGCGCCGCTGCGGGTGTATGTCGAAACCGATCCGGTGACAGCAGAGTTGCGTTTGGCCAACGGCGATGAGCACACGCGCGAAGCCTTTGCGGCGCATCATCACATCGTCACCTACGGCGAAAATTACGGCGCGCCCGATTGCGGCGTGCCGCTTTGCGGTTTGACTTTCAAAACCACTCGCCAGCCGATTGACCTCGAGCTTTGGCCGATGCACTTCGATCCCAGCGCAAAGTTTTTTACCACGATCGGCAATTACCGTCAGAGCGGCAGCGACGTGGAATACAAAAGCGTCACCTATAAGTGGAGCAAGCATCACGAATGGGAGAAATTTCTCGATCTGCCGAAACGAACGCCGCAGCCGTTTGAGGTGGCGCTGAATTTTAGCAGTGAAGAAGAAAAGAAGCGGATTGAATCATTTGGTTGGCGAACATGCTCGCCGTTCCAGATGTCGCTCGATATTTTCGGGGCTTATCCCGAATATTTCCGAAAGTCGCGCGGACAATTTGGCGTGGCGAAAGATCAGAACATCCGGCTGCGCAGCGGCTGGTCGAGCGAGCGGGATATTTGTTATTTGGCCTGCGGCAAGCCGGTCATTACGCAGGATACTGGGTTTTCCAACATCATCCCGTGCGGCGAAGGATTGTTCGGCATCTCGACCATCGAGCAGGCGGTCGACGCAATCGAGCGGATCAACAAGGATTACGAGCATCACTGCAAATCGGCGAGAAAGATCGCGGAAGACTATTTCGCGGCGCCGATGCTGGGGAAAAAGTTGCTTGAGGACGTGGGGCTGGCATGAGCGACCCGAGGGCGCAATACGATCCGGGGGCGAGATATCTGATTGTGAACGCGGATGATTTCGGTGCCTCGCCTGGCGTGAATCGCGGCATTGTCGAATCGCATCAAAAAGGTGTATTGACCAGCACAAGCATGATGGTGACCGGCAAAGCAGTGGAGGAGGCGATTGAGCTGTCGCGGCAGAATCCCAAACTCGCGATTGGTTTGCATTTCGATGTGCTTGGCGAAGATGAGAAGGAAGTGGACACCCGCAATGTCGAAGCGATGCGTGTTGAATTCTTCAAGCAGCTTGAAGAGTTTCATCGCATCATGGGGCGAGCGCCCACGCATATCGATTCGCATCGGCATGTGCATCGGCAGAAGCAGTTGTTTGATTCGTTTTGCAAATGGACTTCGCCGCTAAATGTGTCCGTGCGGGCGGCGGGCGAGGTGCAATTCAGGGGTGGATTTTACGGGCAGTGGGAATGGAAAGTGACGGATCTGGAGCACGTGAGCGTCGCGTTTCTGCAGAAGATGATTCGCGATGAAGTGCCGGTGGGGTTTACGGAAATATCAACGCATCCGGGATATGTGGGGGCGGATTATCAGGCGGTTTATAATGTGGAGCGCGAGGCGGAAGTGCGCACGCTGATTGATCCGCGTGTGAAAGAGACGATTCACGAGCAGGGGATCACGCTGATCAGCTATACGGATTACAACCGGTTGCGAAATAGGGGAAACGAGCCGCGACTGTGAGGGAGCGGGAATCCGGGTCTTGGAGTACCCGCTGCGCGAGTTCCCGGTACCTCAGACACCGGCGTCTGCGGAGTTAAGTTATCTGCGGGGATTAAGTTAATTGGCGGTCGATAGTTCCACGTCTTCGTTGGCGTTTACCGAACGATCTGCGGCGGGGGCGGTGGAGCCCGTTCGTGACACGACGGGCTCCAGATTCGCTTGAAGCGCGGAAACATAAATGAGCTTGGAGACAGCGCGGCGGCAGCGCACGCGGCTGTGCCAGACGCACGCGGCGATGCCAATCCATGCGCCGCAACCTGCCAGGGCCCTTGCCTTTTCACCGAGCGATGCGGCAAGGATGATCCAGGCGGAGGCGAGGGTGAAGAGCAGGACGCCTCGCGCGGCGGGGCGCAGGGTGCAGCGGACGCGGGTGAAGCGTTTGGGCCAGCCGAGTTCTTCGGTGGCGGTGCGGACATGGATGTCATGCCAGCCGTCGCCGAAGAGTTCGATGTCGTGGGATTCCCATTCGGCGGCGAAGTCGCCATGCCATTTGAGCTTCTTGGCGTTCTCGGCCATTACCTCGAGCAATTGCTCGCGGCCGAGGGCTTCCTTGCTGTTGAAATACAAATCGTGATCGTGAAGCGAAATCGATTTGCAGCATTCGCGAATCGCGTCGTCGCGATTTGTGAGCGGCGGAAGATGTACGTTGTTGAAGCGATATTTATATCGTTGCCACGCGCGGACGATCGGCTGAGCGATATGCAGCAGGCCGATCAGTGGGCGAGACCACCACGGCGAATTCTTGGCGATCGGCGCTCGCGCCGTTGCGCGAATGGCGGCGACGACGGTGAGCATCCACATCGCGCCGCTGATGAGCAGCGCGGGCGGCCAGATGAAGCCCATTAACGCAACCATTGCGGCGAGCAGGTGCCATTCAAAGAGTGTGAGATAGGCCCAGGCGGTGTAGTCGTTACGGCGGTAGATGATCTGGAAAAGGCCCGCGCCGAATTTTCCGTGGTAGACGGAGGGTTTGGCGGTGGGCAGGCCGACGGCGCCTTCGCCGTAGATCACGCCGAGCCAGCGAGAATATCCCAGGCGATTGAATCGCTGGGGATGCTTGAGTTGGAGCATCGCCTCAGATCGGCCGTACCCTTCCTGTTGTTTGAAGTAAGCGCGCACGCTGCTGCGGCGGTGATGCCAGACGAGGGCGGCGGGGGCGTAGCCGATGGTGTAGCCGGCTTCCATCCATCGCCAGCAGAGATCGACATCGTCGCCCGCCTGCCGGAATTGCACGTCGAACCCACCGAGGCCAAGAAGCGTGTCGCGGCGGAAGGCCATGTTGCAGCCGGGCACGTGCTCGGATCGGCGGTCGTCGATCATCACATGGCTTGGCCCGCCGGGAGAAGCGGCGACGCACTTGGCGGTCCAGGAATCCGAAGCGGGCGGCACATTGGGCCCGCCGATGGCTTCAACCTGCTGATCCTGCATCGCCTGCACCAGATACATCAGCCAGTGAGGATCGGCGACGCAGTCTGAATCGGTGTAAGCGACGATTTCGCCGGTGGATAGCTCGGCGCCGACGTTGCGGGCGGCGCTGAGGCCGCGATTGGTCTGGTGGATGTAGCGGACCGCGGGGAATTTCTCGGCGATGGCCCGCGAGCCATCGGTTGAACCGTCGTCGATCAGGACGACTTCGTAATCGGGATAATTCAGCTTGCCGAGCGAGGTGAGGCATTCTTCGAGTGTGGCGGCGCCGTTGTAGGAGCAGACGACGACGCTGACGCGAGGCAGTTTCGCGCGGCTGAGATTGGGAACTTTGGCCCAGAGATTCGAGACGACTTTGGCGGCGGGCTTTTCGGTGCGATCGGCGCGGGTGACGCCGAAGGCCCAGTCTTTGATCTGATGGCCGCCGGTGTACCAGTCGTCGGTGTAAGAGAAGACGAAGGAACCAGCGAGGCCGCGACGGAAGACCTCATGCAGATGCGATTCGAGGGCTTCGCACTGATGCGATTCGCTGTTGCGAATCGTATCGACGCCATACTCGCCGAGAATCAACGGCAGGCTGCCGGCGACGTGCTGAAGGCGATCGAGATACCGGCCCAGTGTTGCGCCATCGTTCAGATAGACGTTCGCGCAGTAGAAATCGAGATTGCGCGGCGAGAGAAATTCGGTCGAGGGATAATTGGTGTAGGTGACCAGGCAATCGGGCGCTTCGGACTTGGCGGTGTCGACGAGTTTTTCGATGAAACGCTCGATGCGGCGCTCGCCGTAGAAGCGGACGATGTCGTGGGGGATTTCATTACCGACGCTCAGCGCGAAAGCGCCGGGATGGCGGCCCAACTCGCGGGCGGTTTTGCGGACGGCTTTGATGGCATCTTCCTGGGCTGTCCAATCCTCAAAGAAGCAGCGGTGTTTTTCCCACGGCACGTCGATCATCACGCGGATGCCGTGATCGAGTGCATCGTCGAGCATTGCGACGGTGGGACGGTGATAGAGACGGATCGCATTGCAGCCGAGAGATCGCAGGTTTGCGAAATCTTCGAGCATGCGCATGCGCTCGGGGAGAAATTGATTGGCGCTGTTAGGCCGGAACGGGCCGTAGGTGAAGCCCTTGAGATACCAGTCGGTGATGCCGACGCGGAAGAGCCGGCCGTCGATGCGGACGCGCGGCGAGCGCGAATGATCGACGATTGGTGCGTTGCTTGAAGCCGCGTTATCCACGCGAGCCATCGAAATGGAGGTCAGGGTTTGCATTGCTATGGGCCGGGGAATTTTGCGATCACTCGAAAGGTCGGTGGCTTCGCTTTTCGCTCGGCGGTAAATGTACGCAAGCTCTTTCAACAAACTCAACGGCCAAAATCCGTGAGATCGTCAGAGAGCAGACACGACATCTGATCGCCGGTTGGTTGGACAAACAGTTTGACCGGAAACGGCGATAGCGGGGGAGTTTAGGGAAGCGAACATTAACGCAAGATGTATGCGGAGAGATTTCAACAGGTGTTGGATTAAGCGAAGATTAAAATGA
>DATAPK010000153.1:0-3620 GCA_036265245.1 Tepidisphaeraceae bacterium
TGTTGACGAAAGTCAGGGCATGATTGTTGCCACTCAGGCCGAGGAGCGAAAGAGCGCCTCCCGTCAAGGTCGCGTCCGCTCCCAGCACCACCGGGTCGTTGTAAGTTTGGGAACCGAGGGTGGTCACCGACCCGCCGTTAAGCGACGTTGTTCCCGGTGTGTCGGTGGTCAGGTATGTCAACGCTGTTAACCCGCCGACCGCTCCATTGAAAGCCGTCGTTCCAGCCGTGTTCACGGTCAGGCCAACCAGGCCATTGGCATTGACGCTGTTGTTAAAGGTGACGTTGCCTGCTTCCGTCGCGGTCAGCGTGGTGTTGACTCCGAGCGTGACTGCATCGCCATACGTTTGAGCGCCCCTGGTCAGCACCAAATCGGCGTTAATCAATGTTGTTCCCGGGGCATCGGTGGTCAGGCTCTGCAGACCAAGACCACCGGCGGTGCCGACGATCTCGTTGAAAGCCGTCGTTCCAGCCGTGTTCACGGTCAGGCCGAAAAAGCCATGGGTAGTGACGAAGTTGTCAAATGTGATGTCGCCTGCGCCCGTCGAGGTCAACGTGGTGCTGGCTCCGAGCATGATTCCGCTGTCGTAGGATTGGGGACCCGTGGTGGTCACCGATCCGCCGTTGAGCAACGTCGTTCCCGATGCGGTCGTCAGGCTCGCGAGTGGAGTCAAGCCGCCGACCGCCCCACTGAAAGTTATCGCATGTTGGCCTGAATTTGGCCCTCGCTTCGCGCTACACTCCAGATGCGAACCTCGTCGAATATGGCATTTGCATACCCGTCGCCGGCAAAATTGCTTCGCCCGATGTAATTATTCGTGCGAACGACGTTGTTGGGGACCAGGACCGTCCCACTGCCGACCGGCTTGCCGTTGAGAAAAATGGTGGCCGTTGTCCCATTCAAGGTGGCCGCCAGATGCGTCCATTGATTCAGCGGCAACTGTTGAGAGGAACCGACAAGGTTGAAATTTCCGTTGGTGAAAACCCCCATTTTCGGAAAACCCGTCGTGCTATCACTGAGCGCGAGATAGACCTCCTGCAGGTAACCGGCGTTGCCGAAATCGAACAAGCGCGACCAACTGTTGTAGCTGCGCACCAACACCCAGCCTTCGACGGTGAAGTTGCCGTTGAACCAGACGCCGTTCGTCACCTGAACGTAGCCAGTGGCGCCATCCAGGCTCAGGGCCGAGCCCGGTCCGGCCAATTGCGCCTGCGCAAGCGAGTTGGACAAAACGGCCAGCCAGAAAAAAACCAGCCAATGTTTCAATGCTAATCTTTTCATACAACGGTGGGCGGCAGCGACTCTTTGATGCAGCGGCGCATCTGGGCCGAGTCTTCAACCATCAGGAATTTCACGGGTCACTTTGGCGATTTTGGCACCTCCGGAATATAGCTGTGCCCTCCCGATCCACATAGGGGGAAACAACTATGGGAAAGTACGTGCTCTACCTGTTTGGCCAGTTCCGGAGTGCGAGTCATTTTTCCAACCCGGTTACGGGTTGCCCGTTTATGGTATGCGAACGCTGTGGAATACCGGAGCCCGCTTCGTGGATGAAAGTTAGAGTCTGCCAACGAACGGAGGCCAAAGCGGCATAGGGCTGCCGCACTCCACGACGCTGACGCGAATTCCAAAGCGCCGCTATTTCCGCCAGGTTTTGGAGTGCGGCATTGGCCAGACCGGCTCGGTCCCTATGCCGCTCTTAATCGTGCGTGTGCGTCTCGGTCGAAAGGCGTATTCAATGATGCCAGTCAACCCGGTTTTGTAAGGGGTTCGGTTAGGAAGGTGACTTTGGGCTTGCGTGGATTTGGCGCGGGTCGGTGGGAAGAAGTTCGCTTGGCAAACTCACATGAAATAGTGCTTGACTGTCAGGCTAAAATGGGCATAATCCTCCAATCTGCTTGCGTAATTCAGCAGGCATTCCATGTCGTGCAGGCACTTGTTAAAAAGAGACTGCGACGACCTGGAAAAACCACATCCGCTACAAGTAATATGAACTCGAAGCTCAGGACCTCGATCAACTTATCGGCCATTGCAATGGTGCTGGGCTTAACCGGCGGAGCAGCCTACGCCGCCGCCAATGCAAGCGACACGGCCGCGAACTATGTTGTTAGCGGTTGGGGCACGACGGCTCCGAACCTGGGCACTGGGTTTGGTCCCTGGGCCAACCAGGCACTCAATAACAACAGCCCGCCGTACTCAGGAACCTATCTGGACCAGACCTCGTATAACAACTCTGATGGGGCTTTGTCCGGAGGCTACGCCTGGGGCACGTACGCCAATGGCAGCCCCGGCAATGGCGCATTCATCTTGTCCCGTCCGTTCACGGCGGCCGGTGGCACGGCTAATCTGTTAAATCAGACATTCTCGATCGGTCTCGGCTCCAAAGATATTACATCGGGCACTATTGCTCTCAACATCGGCTCGGCTTTCAGCTTGTCCTACGTCGGAGGCGGAGCCGATAATTTCATGTTGAGTGTGGGCGGTGGGGCTGGGACGGCGGTCCCGGTTACGGCTGCTCAATTGAACGCCGGCATCCTGGTTTCCTTGTCCGTGAGCGGCCCGTTGAACTCGGCCAACGAAGGTTATCTACTTGCTATAAGCCCCTTTGCCGGAGGTGCGCCGCTTTACACCGGAAGCGGTACATTTAACAGTTCAGCCTACGACACTGCCAGCTTCACCTTTGCAGACACAAATACTTCGGGTGACCAGTTTGTTAATAATCCGACCATCGCTGCCGTTCCCGAACCGTGCAGCCTGGCCCTCCTGGGTATGGGTGCGTTTGGCGCCCTGATGATGTATCGCCGCGGCACCCGGGAATAAAACGCGACGCGCGTATCGATTGCTCCTGGCGTTTCAAAAGATCATTGTGTCGCGATGGTGTTCGTTTGAGACGGTCATGTCTCGTTGCCATAAAGCACAGCCAGTTTTGCAAACTACCACCTTTACCGCTGAATTCCTCCAGAATCGAGGGCCGGTCAACGTTGCCCGGAACGCAATCACCCCAAAGATCGGCCAGCAAATCCTCTGCTTCGGTGCGATTACCTCTCCGCGATAACAGGTCTCTGAGCAGCGGGCCATGGAATTTTTTATGCAGTTCCGTCAGCGCATCGACATCCCCTTGTAGGCACCTGGCGACAAGCGAACCTTCGTCATCCGGCTGGCTCATTTGGGAAGACCTTCTGCCACAATCTAAAACGATTGGAGCCGTGCTTCGCAATTCAAAAGTTCAGTAAAAAAATCCCGTAGGGATGACATGATTGTAGCCCCGGGACCACGGCTCGCGTCAGCGTTCGCTATTACATGGGGCACCTGATCTGTGGCGCACTTGGGAAGTGAGTGAACGCTTCTATACAACTTCCACCCCCAAGCGTTCGCAACCCGGGGTTAACGTCCCCAAAAGTCTTTCACTGGCGATGCCCGGTCGCACAATCAAGAGCTAGAACCTTTTCCGAGCGAAGCATAACGCGGTAAGCGCGGCCAGCAACGCCACGATTGAGGGCTCTGGGATAGGCGTGAGCAGGTAGGAATGGCTGTTCCAACCAAAGGCAATGATTTGGCCCGAATCATTGATGCCCTTTGCTTCAGTCAGGTACGTGCCGAGAGTGTTCGTATTCACAAGG
>DATAPK010000154.1:0-4301 GCA_036265245.1 Tepidisphaeraceae bacterium
TGATGCATTGAGAGATTCACCACGGAGAACACAGAGATCACGGAGAATAATAAATCAAATTGTATTTCTCTGTGTCCTCCGTGTTCTCCGTGGTGAATTATTTTGGAGATAAGACCATGAAATACATGCTCCTCATTTACATGAACGAGAACGCGATGAACTCGGTCGAGCGTGAGCAATGCTACAAAGATTCGACCAAGCTTTGCCACGATCTGAAATCGCAGGATCAATTCATCGCCGCCAGTCCGTTGCAATCGATCAACATGGCCACCAGCGTGCGCGTGCGCGAAGGCAAACGCCTGGTGACCGATGGGCCTTTTGCTGAAACACGCGAACAGCTTGGCGGATATTTTCTGATCGATGCGAAGGATCTCGACAGTGCCATCAACGTCGCCGGGCGGATTCCGGGGGCGACGAAAGGAACCGTCGAGATTCGGCCGATCATTGAGATTCCGGGATTGCCAGCATGAAGATGGTCTGAAACTCTTAACCAGGAGCCCGCGATGAGCGCAGTGAGAGTTCTTGTCGGCACACGAAAAGGCGCGTTTGTTCTGACATCCGACGGCAAGCGCCAGAAGTGGGAAGTGAGTGGGCCTCACTTCGCGGGGTGGGAAATTTATCATGTGAAGGGATCGAGCGTTGATCCCAACCGAATCTACGCATCGCAATCGAGCAGTTGGTTTGGGCAGGTGATTCAGCGATCGAGCGACGGCGGCAAGACGTGGGAAACCCCCGGCGGCGGCGTGCAGAAATCGGCGGAGGGAATGCCAAAGGGGGAGAGCAACAAGTTTGTTTACATTGGTAATCCGGGGACGCATCAGTGGTACGACGGCACGCCTCATCCGTGGGAATTCAAACGCGTGTGGCATCTCGAGCCGTCGCTGAGCGATCCGGATACGGTTTACGCCGGGGTGGAAGATGCGGCGATTTTTCGCACGACCGATGGCGCGCAAAGCTGGACAGAACTGCCGGGGCTGCGCGATGCGCAAGGGCCCAAGTGGCAGCCGGGCGCGGGCGGGATGTGTCTGCATACGATTTTGCTTGATCCGAGCAATCCGGATCGGATTTTTATTGCGATTTCGGCGGCGGGCGCGTTTCGGACGGATGATGGCGGAAAAAGCTGGAAGCCGATTACGCGCGGATTGCGGTCCGACTTCATGCCGAATCCGACGGCGGAGATCGGTCATTGCGTGCATCGCATCGCGTTGAACAAGGCTCGGCCTGATGTGCTGTTCATGCAGAAACATTGGGATGTGATGCGCAGCGACGACGCCGGTGATAACTGGCGAGAAGTCAGCGGCAATCTGCCGACGGATTTTGGCTTTTGCATCGACGTTCACGCGCATGAGCCCGAAACGGTTTACGTCGTGCCGATCAAGAGTGACAGCGAGCATTATCCCCCCGAAGGAAAGTTGCGGGTTTACCGAAGTCGCACCGGCGGAAACGATTGGGAGCCGTTGACCAAAGGTTTGCCACAAAGCGATTGTTATGTGAACGTGCTGCGCGATGCAATGGCGGTCGATTCGCTCGACAAATGCGGCGTTTATTTTGGAACGACCGGCGGACAGGTGTATGTCTCGGCGGATAGCGGCGATAACTGGTCGCCCATCGTTCGCGATCTGCCGGCGGTGCTTTCAGTTGAGGTTCAAACATTGCCATGATTCGTGTCATCCTTCCACAAAATCTGCGGATACTGGCGAACATTGAGGAACGCGAAGTGAAGCTCGACGTGGCCGGGCCGGCGACGCAGCGGTCGATTATTGATGCTGTTGAAGCCCGCTATCCCGAGTTGTGCGGCACGATTCGCGATCATGTGACGCGAGAGCGGAGGCCGATGCTGCGGTTCTTCGCGTGCGAGGAGGATGTGTCGCACGACTCGGTGGATGCGCCGCTGCCGGAGAAGATCGCGTCGGGCGAGGAGCCGTTTTTTATTGTCGGCGCGATCGCGGGCGGATAAATGAGATGAGAGGATATCGTGCAGAATGGGGGAAATAAGAAGGCTGGCCACGAAACTCGCGGAAAAAAGCGGAAATAGTTGAGACTGAACCCCTCTTATTGAGACGATTTTTCGGCGGTGGGAAGTTTTGGGTAGTTTTGGGAAATCGTTTCCCAAGCACCAGGTTCCAAGCATCAAAAAACAAACAAATTCGAAACTCAAAAGGGGGAAATGACCGAAACGGGGGTTGGGGCGGGGGAAATTCAATTCTGATTTGGGGTATTTGGTTTTCAAAGAGCGGCGCTTCGGCCGCGATGGGTGCGGTCGATGTGCTTACCTATATATCACTGGGGCGCTGCGCGTTTGGACGCTGTGGCGTGGGGTTTTCTTTGGCGGAATGTGGCTGGCGTGCTGGGATTGAGGAAAAAAGATTTTTGGGGAGGGATTTTTGTTGGGCGGCGCGCTGCGCAGCGCGACAGGGGGCTTGGTAGGCCTCTTACCGATTCATGGGTCCGATTGCGGTGGTGAGGGTGTGGGCGATCCATTGGATTTCGCGGAAGTCACGACCAGAGAGGATTTTCAGTGGCGGGCCATTCTGTTTGACGCGCAAGGCGCCGGTGGCGCGGAGATTGATTCCGATGCCGACACGAAGGGGTTGGATTCGGAGGGTGTCATTCAGTTGAAAATCATGTCGGAGTTTGGGGCGATCGGGGGTGACGATGGTGAGTTGGGAGGCCATGAGGTTGAGAATCGTAGGAACGTTTCTGCGTTGGATGATTTTCCAGATGGTGAGAACCAAGGCGCACCAGAAGATCAGCAGGGTAATCGTGATGGCACAGACGAAATAGATGTCGCGGCCGGAGTAATTATCCCGCCAGTGGAGGAGGGAGAGGAGCATTCCGCAGGTGATGGGGAGAAGCATCAATGAGACGAAGGCGGCGGTGAGGATAGCCTCCCAGAGCGGGGCCGGCGGGATGGAGATGGTGACGCCTTCGGGCGTGGTTGTGGCGGTGATTCGCGAGTTGGGAGGGAGGGCGGAGTATTGGAGGACGGGGGTGGACACTGGGATAATTGTCTGGAAAAGTGGGTGGGATTCCAAGGAGCAAATGACCAAGGGCCAATGACCAACCAAATCCCAAGCACCAAAAACCCAAATTGGATCATTGGGGTTTTGGTCATTGATTGGTCATTCGGATTTGGGAATTGGGGGTTTATCCCCCCTGTCGTTCGCCCATGGAGCGGATGACGGCGCGGACGTCGCCGATGTGGGTGATGCGGAGGCCGAAGTTTTCGCCGACTTTTACTGTCTCGCCGAGGGCGATGGATTTGTTGTTGATCAGGAGTTCAAGAGGTTCGTCGCTGCTTTTGAAGAACTCGATGATCGCGCCGTTGCCGAGGCGGAGGACTTCGGACATGTTGAGCTTTCGCTCGGCGAGCTTGACGATGACCGGGACGGTCATGCGAAGAATGCGATCGAGCTCCGATTGTGAGGGAGGTTGAGGGGCAAGATGAGGATCGGACTGTAAAACGGGCAAGCGAACTCCATTTCGAATGCTCTTGGGATTATCGGCAGTTTGTGCGTGCGTGCAATAGGTGAAGAGAGGGATTCACCGCGGAGGCGCAGAGGACGCGGAGAAATGCAGAGAAATCCTAGATGCGAGGATTATAAGAGCGTTCGCCAGGCGGAGGGGTCGACTTGGATGTAGAAACGCCCTGCTTCTCTGCGGATGGTCAGGGGGCAGCGGTAGACGCGGGAGAGGCGGTCGGCGGTGAGGACTTCTGCGGGGGTGCCGGCGGCGGCGATTTTTCCTTCGTCTAAAAGCAGCACGTGGGAGGTGGCGGGCGGGAGTTCTTCGACGTGGTGTGTGATCATCACCACTGTGGGGGGAGTGGTGGGAGGCAGTGGCACTGAAGTGCCACCGCCGGTGGTGGGTGGATCGTAATGTGTGTGGGGATGAGAGAGCATCGATTCAACGGTGGCAAGGACTTTTTCGCGGGCGAGGAGGTCTAGGCCGGAGGTGGGTTCGTCGAGGAGCAGGAGTTTGGGGTTGTGCATGAGGGCGCGGGCGATGAGGGCACGGACGCGTTCGCCGGAGCTGAGGGTGGCGTAGCGGGAATTTTGCACGTGGGATAGGCCGACGCGGAAGAGGAGTTGGGTGGCGCGGGCGGAGTCTTCGTCGGTGGTTGGGTCGAATAGGCCAATGGTTCCGAAGAGTCCGGTGAGGACGACCTGGTGGGTGGAGAGTTCGGGATCGACGTCGTACGGGCCGGCGGATTGGACGAGGCGAATGAAGTGGCGGAGTTCGTTCAAATCGGTTTCGCCGAAGTGATTTCCGGCAATAAAAACGTCGCCCGTGGTGGGCCA
>DATAPK010000155.1:0-19396 GCA_036265245.1 Tepidisphaeraceae bacterium
TGCCGCCGGGGAGAGACTGGGGGGCGGGGTGGTATTCGGTTTTTGCGCCGGTGATCGTGCTGGCGTTGCCGTTGTATGACCTGATCGTGGTGAGCATTATTCGGATGAGCCGGGGGAAGAGCCCGTTTGTGGGGGATACGAATCATTTTTCGCATCGGCTGGTGGCGAGGGGGATGTCGCGGCGGACGGCGGTGCTTTGTTTGTATTTGGTGACGGCGGCGACGTCGATCGCGGCGATTTTGCTGCCGCATGTGAATTCAAAGGCGGCGGCGATTTTGATTTTTTGTCAGACGATTTTGATATTGGGGGTGGTGGCGTTGCTGGAACAACACCCGATGGGGCAGAAGAATGACCAATGATCAAATCCGAATGACCAATCAATGACCAAACCCCAATGTCCAATGGGTCATTGGAAACTTGGGATTTCATTGGTCATTCGGGCTTGGTCATTGGTCATTCTCATGGGTGTTGAATCTGGTCCATTTTTAGTTTGACCATGGCGATTTGGTGGTCGCCGGAGGAGGCGGCGAGGTTGAGCTCTAAAAGGTTGGGTTTAGTGAAGCGTTGGGAGATGACGTTGGGGATGCCGAGGTCGCCGACGAGGGCGCCGGTGGAACTGCTGACGATTGATTTGCCGTAGAGGCAGAGGGAATCGTCGCCGACCCAGATGATGGATGAGCCGGTGAAATCGCGGTCGGGTTGCGCGGGGACGGGGTTGAGGGGGAGGGAGATCAGGGGTTTGGTGGCGTTTTTGGTGCGGAAGATGACGAGCAGGCCATTGGGGGATTGCTCGTAGAGGGCGGCGATTCGAGTGCCGTCGGGGCTGAAGGCGAGAGCGGTGGGCGTGGTGACGGGGCTGCCGGCGAGATCGGCGACGGGAAGTTTGCGCGATGCGCCGGAAGGAAGTTCATACAGGAAGATGGCGGGAACGGCTGGGGGATGCTGAGTGTCGAGCGAGGCGACGGCGAGGGTGGTGCCGTCGGGTGAGATGGCGCTGGTGACGCTGTTGCAATTGAATTTTTGGGTAGAGATGTCGTGAATCGTGTCGCCGTTGGTGTCGATGAGCTCGCATCCAACGCGGCCGTCTTTTTCGCGGCGGACGAGGAGGCGAGAGCTGTTGACGAAGCCGAGCACTTCGGCGACGCCGAAACTTTCATTGAGCTTGATGTTTTGCTGCGTCTTTTTCTCGAATGAGAAAAGATGGACGGAGAGGCTTGGGAAAGAGGTGAGGTAGGCGAGCAGATCGCCATCGGGGCTGAGGGCGAAACGATCGCCGACTTTGGGATCGGAGACGAAGGGGGTGCTGCCGGCGGGGAGCCAGGGTTTGACTCCGAGGGGAGGATTGCCGGGGCCGATCCAGACGCGATCGATCTGACCCTGGCCATTATTTCCTTTGTGCAGCACGGCGGCCCAGGAGGACGGCGTGGAGGGGCGGACGATCTCGTCGAATTGGTTTTGGATGGGCTCCATGGCGATCGAATCGACGAGGGGCGAGGCGGTTGTGGGAGCGGTAACGGCGGCCTGGTGAGTGATTTCGGGCGCGGGCGTTGGGGGCGGAGTGGTGTCGTTATTTGTGGCGTCGGCGAACATGCCGCCGGAGTTTTGGGTGGTGGGATTGGTTGAATCGGATGGCGGCGTGGGAGCGGGCGGCGCTTGCACGACAACGGATTGGGTTGTCGGAGAAATGGGCGTGGGTTCGGGCGCGGGGGGCTGGGGCGCGGGAGGGGTTGAAGCGATCTGCGGTTTTCTGGGGATGGGCGCGGGCTCGACGGGCTTGGGCCAGGTGAAGGCCATGCCGAAAGGGCTGCCGGGGAAGGAATCCATTTTGTGCATGGAAACCAAGGCGCTGCTGAGGAGGAGATTCATTCCGAAGAGCGCGGCACCGACGATGACGATTCCGAAGACCATCATTCCGCCGGCGTAGCCGGTGGCGGCGGGCAGTTCGGCGGGGTGCAGGTGGAAGAGGAGCCACATGGCGAGGCAGGAGGCGATGAGTCCGACGATGAGGCCGAGGATGAGGCCGGTGGTCCCCCCCGCCATCCAGAGAACCGAGCCGAGGGCGAAAGCGGGCATGAAGCTGAAAAGGGTTTTTGAATATTTGGCGCGCGGGAGTTGGAAGCCGAGATCGCGGCTGGCCATTTGGATGCCTTTGGCGGCCATCGGAAAGATGACGATGAGATAGGCGAGGATGAGGACGAGAATACGGGAGACGATGAGGCCGGGGCGATTGGTTTCGTCGTAGCGGATGGCGGCGATGATGACCCAGGCTAATCCACCGATTGAGAGCAGGATGGGGAGCCAGCGATCGACGACGACGGCGTAGGGGTAATTGAAGCGAGGGCGATAGCGGCCGGTTGAGACGAATGATTGTGATGAATCGGAATCGGATTCGGGAGAATTGCCGGGATAGTGGCCGGCGTAGGTTGATTCGCTGGAGCTGGCTTCTTCTTCGGGACCGGCGAGGCCGCTGAGATCGTTTTCGGGTTCTTCCGGAGGCGCATTGAGTGCGGGAATGGTGAAGGTGTTGCCGCACTCGCGACAGCGCATGCGCCGTCCGGCAAGACTTTCGTCGGCGGTATAAACTTTACCGCACGTTGTGCATTGGACCTGAATCGCCATTAAGGCCCTTCTTCTTCCTTTAGCCCTCGCACCCCTGGCCTAGCAAGCTAGAGATCTGCTGGGGGCATTATCGCGAATATTAAATTATAGACAAGCGCTTATTGCCCGATGGGGGATAGATCGGCAGTTTGGAGGAGATGGCTTTTATTGTCGTCAATTTGGATGGGGGTGTCGGAAAAAACGGGGCTGGCGGGCAGGGATTCGGGGAGGAGGGAATTGGCGGGCTGGGCAAATGTGGTTCCGAAGCGGGTGGCGATGGCGTTGAGGTCGAGGAGGTTTACCACGCCGTCGTAATTGAAGTCGCCTTGGGAGAAGGTTCGACCGGTTTTTCCGAAATTGGCGGCGAGGAGGTTGAAGTCGGTTGCATCGACGGTGCGATTGTGATTGGCGTCACCGGCGAAGTGGAAAAAGAGGAGGGTTGAGTCGGCATTGAGGGCGATGCCGGTGGTGTTGGTGACGCCGGCGGCGGTGAGGACGGCGCGATAGTCGCCGTCGGGGAGGATGGAATTGGCAAAGTTTGAGAATGTGAAGGTGGCGGTGTTGGTGGTGGTGTTGTAGCTGGCGAGGGTCATGGCGAGCGTTGTGGGGGAAGCGGTGCGCGTGGTGACTTTGAGGTCGGCGGTGGTGAGGCTGGGTTGGACGTTCTGGCTGAACTGGAAGGTAACGGAGTTGGGAGCGGTGTCGTCGTTGAATTTGACGGCGAGCACTGTGGGGGGACTGGCCGGCGGAGGGAAGGTGGTGTCGAAAAGAGTCGCGATGGTGTTGAGGTCGAGCAGATTGACGACGCCGTCGTAATTGAAATCGCCTTGAGCGAAGGTGCGGTTGGGTTGGCCGAAATTGGCGGCGAGTAGATTGAAGTCGGTGAGGTTGATGGTTCGGTCGTGGTTGGCGTCGCCGGCAAAGTGGAAAAAGGGAAGCGTTGCATCGGCCAGGAGCGGGGTGCCGGTGGTGTTAGTGACACCGGAAGCGGTGAGTGTGGCGCTGTAGTCGCCGCCGGGGAGGATGGAGTTGGGGAAGCCGGCGAAGGTGAAGGTGGCGATGTTGGTTGCAGTGTTGTAGCTGGCGAGGGTCATGGCGAGCGTGGCGCCGGTGGTGCTGTTTGTGACTTTGAGATCGGCGGTGGAGAGACTGGCCTGGACGTTTTGGCTGAATTGGAAGATGAGGGAATTGGGGGCGGTATTATCGTTGAATGTGCTGGATGAGACGGATGGAGCGAAGGCGATTTCCCAGACGCCGCGGCCGAAGGTTCCGGCAGCGAGAACGCCGAGGGAAGCGTTGAATTCGAGATCGCGGACTTGTGCGTTGGGGAGGCCGGCGCCGAAAGTTGCCCAGGTTGTGCCGGCGTTGGTGGAGCGATAGACGCCGTTGTCGGTGCCGATGTAGAGGATGTCGTTGCTGATGCCGGCGCCTTGTGGATCGATCACGATGGACCAGACGGGGAGGTTGGGGAGATTGCCGGTGATGCTGGTCCAGTTGGTTCCGCCGTTGGTGGTTTTCCAGACGTGCGCGCCGCCGGTGATGTCGCCGAAACTGGCGGCGACGATGTAGGCGATTTGAGAATTGGTGGGATCGATGGCGATGCTGTTGAATTCGAGGCTGGTGGAGGGAGAGGCGACGGGATCGATTTTGGTCCAGGATGATCCGCCGTTGGTGGTGACGAAGACGTCGCCACCGGCGGAGGCGTAGATGGTGTTGGGGGCGGTTTTGGAGATAGCGAGGGAATCGATCGGCGCGGTGCTGGTCCAGCCGTTGGTGTTGGTGGTGCTGATGGCGGTCCAACTGTCGCCGCGATTGGTGGAGAGGTAGACACGATTGGTACCGACGATGAGGCGAGTGGAGGTGGAGGGATCCATCGCCATGGGCGGATAGAGATTGGATGAATCGGAGATGCTGATGCCGGAGGCTTTGCCGGCCCAGGTTGAGCCGCTGTTGTCGGAGCGTTCGATGAATCCGCTGGCGAAGGAGAATTCGTGATAGACGGTGGTTGTGGTTGATGGATCAACCAGGACCGCCCCACCGTTGTTTTGGCGCTTTTGTGACCAGGAGAGGCTGCCGGAAAATACGTCGGTGCCGTTGTCTTGCGCGCCGGCCCAGACGGTGTTGACGTTGGATGGATCGAGGGCGATGTTGTTGAGTTGGGTGATGTTGACGGTGGCGTTGAGGCTGGTCCAGGTGTTGGTGGGCGGGTCGTATCGAAACGCCCCACCGTCGTCGGCATCGAGGAGATCGCCGTTGGAATCGACGAGCAGGCCGTGATGGAATTGGTGCGGACCCGCGCCGCCGGCGGCGGAGGCGAGGTTGGTCCAGGATTGGCCGCCGTTGGTGGAGCGGATGACGCTGTTGGTTCCGGAGAAGCCGGCGGCGTAGAGGGTGTTGGGATCGGTCTGCGAAACCGCAAGCGCCGAGGAGTATTCGCCCGCGCCCATCAGGTAATCGGGGGTGTTGGTGAGCGCGTTCCAGGTTGCGCCGCCGTCAGGGGAGCGGTACATCTGAAAGAGCGTGCCGAGGGTTGTGCTTCCGACGGTGCTGGTTCCGGCGACGGCGGCATAAATTATTTGGGGGGATGAGGGGGAGATGGCGAGGCGGGTCCAGCCGTTGGGATTGCCCATCAGGAAACTTCCGGCGGGCGACCAGGTTGTGCCGCCGTTGGTGGTTTTGTAAACGCCGTTGGCGGGATCGCCGACGAAATTGCCGACGGCGCAGTAAAGCGTTTGCGGATTATTCGGATCGATGATCAAGTCGGTGAAGGAATCGGTTTTGAAAGAGTCAGATGCGGAGATTGCGCTTGTGGTGTTGGTCCAGGTTGTGCCGCCGTCGGTGGATTTGAAGATGCCGGTGGTTAAAGCGGTTGAGCCGTTGACGCCGCTGATGGAGACGGCGGCGTAGACGGTATTGGGATCGGTTGAGCTGACGACGATTCGTGAGATGGCTTCACGATTGAAGGTGGAGTTGCCGACGAGAGACCAGGTGATGCCGCCATTGATGGATTTGAGGATGCCTTGGCCGGTGTAGTTGTGCGTGCCGCCGATGATGGTGGGGTTGCCGGTGCCGGCGTAGATGACATTGGGATTGCCGGGGGCGACGGCGATGGCGCCGGTGAAGAGGGTGGATTGCGAGTCGGTGAGGGGCGACCAGCTTGCGCCGCCGTTGGTGCTGCCCCAGACCCCCCCGCCGCCGGCAGCGGCGTAGAGTTGGTTGGGGTTGTTGGGGCTGGCGGCGATTTCGAAAATCTGGCCGGAGACGGAGAGGCTGCCGGGGGTTTGGCCGGCGGAAATGGGCGCAGGGCCGATCGCGGTCCAAGTGCTGTTGTTCAGCGAGATGGAGAGGAGGCGTCGGAGCTCAAGGATTTCAAGGATGTACATCGAATTCGCGGGTGTTACATCAAAAACGCCGGGGCGGAATTTACCGGATAGACGCCCGTCAAGCGATCAAAATTACAAAATGCGGTAATATGGGAGGCTCGCGGGCGGTAAGTGGCGCAACAGAATCGGATTGGACACGCGGAATCGCAGTTTCATTTTGAATTCGGGAGGCAAACGGATGAAATCAGCCCCAGCACTTTTGGCGGTGGCGATCAGCTTCACGATATGCACTTGCCGCACATTTGCGCAGCCGGCCACGAGCCGCCCTGCCGATGCACTGCGGCAAAGAATCGGCGAGCCGGACTGGGATATCCTGCTTGCCCGGCTTGCCAAATCCAACAGCGACATCGCCACGCGTGGCATACGTTCGTTCAAGGGGACCAACGATAAGCTGCTGACTGGTTATAGCTACAACGAATACTACGACTGGGATTTGTATTTCGAGAATATCTATCTCAGCTATTTTGGGGTGAACGATTATTGCTTTACGAACCTGAAGCAGTTTCTGGCGCGCGAGCAGCCGGATGGGTATATCAACCGGAGCTTGATCAAGAAGCGAGATCGCCAGGATTTTAAACCGTTCCTTGCGCAGCTTGCGGTGATGGGATCGAAACAGCGCGGCGGGGATTACACCTGGCTGGTGGGAGACAATTACGGTCGGCTCAGCAAATATGTCGACAAATGGTTTTCGTATGATTCCGATCTCAATGGGCTACCGGTGTGGAACAGCGCCGATCACAGCGGAATGGACAACCAATGGAGCCGGGCGGGGGAAATGAATGCTTTCACGATCGAAGGGGTGGACCTGGCGTGCTATCTGGTGCGGGAGTTGCATGCGATGGCGATCATCGCCGACAAACTGGGAAAGCCGGATGACAAGCAGCGATTCAACGATCACGCGGAGGCGGTGGTTAAGCTCATCAACAATGTTTTCTGGGATGAGACTGATGGATTTTACTACGATCGCAATGAAAAGACAGGGCAGCGCGTGCGTGTGAAATCGGTGGCGGGGTTTACGCCGCTGTGGGCGGGCGTTGCGCCGGCGGATCGGGCGGCGAGGATCGTTCACGAGCATCTGCTGAATGAAAATGAGTTCTGGCTGAAATATCCCGTGGCCAGCTATGCAAAGACGGAGCCTGATTATTATCAGGGGCGGAAAGACAAGGAGTGCAACTGGCGCGGCTCAAGCTGGATGCCGACCAACTATCTGATTTTCCACGGGCTTATTCGTTATGGGTTTAAAGAGGAAGCGAGGGAGTTGTCCAATCGATGTTTCCGGATGGCGGTGGAGGAAAATCCGGTGACGCGAGAATTTTATAATGCGGAAACCGGCGCGGGTTTGGGGCAGACGGAATTCTGGGGGTTTTCGACGCTGGCGTATGTGATGCCGCTGGAGTTGGACCTTGGGTACGATCCAACCGATCTGGATACGGAGGTGAGGCCGATTGTTACGGAGGAGCTTGGCATTACGTTTCCGCCGCTTGCTCCAACCACGGGGCCAATGGGAAAATAAAAGTCTGCCGTGGATGGTTTTTGTTGTGCTATGGCACGTGGTTTATTGTGCCTACACCGCTGACTTGTTCGGTGAGATTTGGGGAGCCTTTGTAGGCGATGCTGCCGACGCCGGAGACGCTGGCGTTGAGAGTGTCGGTGCTGTTGATTTTGGCGCTGCCGGCGCCGCTGACAGTGATGGTGGTGTCTTTGGCGAGGAGGTCTGCAAGATCGATGCGGCCGGCGCCGCTTAGTTTGACAGTCAGCGTATCAACCTGGCCGCTGGCGGTAATGTTGCCGGCGCCACTGACATTGACGGAGAAGGAAGAATCCTTCAAACCGTTGACATTGAAATTACCGGCGCCGCTTAGGGAGGTGCTTTTCAGGTTTGGGGTTTTGATGGTGATCTTGATGTTCGACTTGGGGCTGATGTTTTGTTTTTCGCTGATGGTGAGCGTGCCGCCGCTGACGGTGGTTTGGATTGATTGAAGCAGATTGTCGTCGGCGGAGACGATGAGCTCGGTGTGATCGCTGATGGAGACGTCGACGTCGGCGACTCCATCGAGGCGGATGGAATCGAACGGCTGAACCTGGCGGGTTTCGGCTTGGCTGGTGCCTGATCCGCGGATTCCTGAGTTGAAGGCACCTCTGCTATTGAGAGCGAGCAAGCAGAGCAGCACCAGGCCGAGGGTGGCGAGCCAACAATTGATGCATCGCATCGAAACCTCCCGCTTATTTGAGTTTGGAATCGATTGGCCAAAATTCTAAATGGATTTCGCGGGGTAGGTGGGAATATTTCAAAAAAACAGATGCCGCGAACGTAAACTGGGCAGGAATTGCTCAAATTCGCGAGATTTGGGGGCGGCGATGTAGAACGCTCCGACCTTAAAAGGGAGTTTGCCATGCATCGATTGAAAACAGATGGGCGTTCGATGAGACGAGGGACGCGGGCGGGTGCATTTACGCTCGTTGAACTTCTGGTTGTGATTGGGATTATTGCGATCCTGATTGGCGTGCTGTTGCCGGCGCTGAATAAGGCAAGGGCGCAGGCGAATTCGATTAAGTGCATGTCGAATTTGCGCGCGATCGGGCAGGGGTTGGTGATGTATTCGGCGTCGAATAGGGGGTATGTGATTCCGTCATATAACTTGCCGGCGATACCGGGTTCGCTGACCAATGTGACAGGCAGCCAAACCCAGCCGCTGGATGGGTGGGCCCCGATTCTCGACCGGGATAAATTCGTGGGGAGCAAAGAGCAGGACACGAATACGGTTTTTTATTGCCCTGATACGGTGGATGTGGAAGGGATGAAGGATGGGCAAACCGCGAGCGATCCGGGGAAGCCGCGCGGTTGGACGGATTGGCCGATGAAATTTACCATGACGGGTGGAGATTCTGTGCCCAAGCAGGCGACCACAATACCCGATCAGGGATTTACCAAGATCATCCGCGTGAGCTATTGGATTAACGCATATAACCCTGTGGGCAGCGCGCCAGCGGATATTACGACGGCGGATCTTTATTATACGGATTCGGTTGGTCTTGGGCCTGACGGGAAAGGCAAATATCTCCTCCTGCATAAGACGACGAACATTCGGCACTCTTCTCATCTGGTGGTGCTGTCGGATGGTTTATATATGGGGCGGCAGTCAGTGGATCAGAATGGGATGACGAATTCGCGAGTTGGGTTTCGGCATCCCGGGGCGAAGGGGCGTAACACGGCGGCGAACACTGCGTATGCCGATGGACATGTGGAATTGTTGAGCACGGATGATTTTCCGTGCGCCTTCGCCACGACAGCGAGTTATACGACCAACAGTGGGCACACAACGTATGCCCAGCAGGTGACGCAGAATTTGAGTGGGAATACCGTGTATGCGGACCCGGATGCGGCGTATCAGATGTTCAAGACTGCAAATCCTTCAGCGAATTGAAGAAGTAGAACTGCGAGCATGCTCGCGGCTACATGAATTAATTTTGTGTTCTAGCTCTAGTCGTCATCTGGGTTATTTGTCATTGCGCGCAGGGATCGGACGCTGGGCTGGATGCCGCGTTTGGCGGTGGCGATGAAGTGGAGGAGTTCCTGGACTTCGGGGGCTTGGGCATCGGGCGAGGCTTCGATGGCTTTTACGGCTGCGGGGATTGTGCGGTGCGTGTGCAAGCAGTGGAAGGTTCTGCGAATTGCGTGGATGCTGGCCTGGCTGATGCCGGCGCGGCGGCAGCCGATGGCGTTGTAGCCTTTCATGCCGCCGTAGCGGACGGCGGCGAAGGGGGGAATGTCGCGCGAGATGCTTTCGTTGCCGGCGATGATGACTAAGCGGCCAATTTGTACGAATTGATGAACTCCCGTCCCGCCGCCGAGGAAAGTGCGCTCGGCGACGCTGACGTGCCCGCCGAGCATCACGTTATTGGCCAGGATCACATCGTCGCCTAGCCGGCAATCATGCGCTACATGCGATGCGCCCATCAGGAAGCAGCGGTCGCCGATGCGGGTTGCGTGTTCTTGGCCGGGTTTGAAGGCGCGATGGATGCTGGCGCTCTCGCGGATGATGACGTTGTCGCCGATGATGAGCGAGGTTTCGCTGCCGTCGAATTTGAGATGCTGGGGATCGAGGCCGACGTGGGCGGCGGGGCCGATTTTGCAGGCGGCGCCGATGACGGTGTGGCCGCGGAGGATGGAATGGGATTCGATGCGTGTGCCCTTTCCGATGGAGACGCGGCCTTCAATGACTGCGTAGGGGCCGATTTCGACATCGGCGGCGAGTTCGGCGCGGCGGTCGATGATCGCGGTGGGATGGATGAGGGACATGGAAGGATCTCTTGCGACCAACCGCGAGCAAGCTCGCGGCTACACGTGGAATCAGTCAAGCTTTTCGGGGTCGAGGCGGATATTCTTTTCGCCGGCGGCTTTTTTCTCCTGGTATTTTTTGACCCAGGTTTCGAAGCTTTTGCCGGCGGCGGTGTCGCGGCCGGTGAATTCGATGCGGGCGATTTCTGAGTAGGCGACGGCGATTTTTTCGTCTCGATCCTTTGGGAATAATCGCACGAAGCTTTTTTCGAGTGATGGGCCGGTGCTGCCGCGATCGAAGATATAGCCTTCGACGCGGCTGCCATCTTTTAATGTGAGTGACACATCGCCGCGATAGTCGAAGGCCTTTTCGAGGGCGAGGCGGAGTTCGTCTTCGCTGGCGAGAGGAGGAATCCAGCCTTCGAGTTTTTCGTGTTCGAAGCCAATGTGTTCGGCATCTTCGGCATCGAATGGACGGGATTTGGTTTCCTGGGGCATGGGATTTTACAGGTTAGATATAGATCAAACGCTGGTTGATTCTGGTTCGCGGGCGGATTGGCCGTTGATGCTGAGTTGGACTACGGGGCCGTGCAAAGCCGGCGCTGCATCGAGCATTTTTTCGGCGTCGGGATCGACATATCCGCCGTTAAAGAAGGTGGAGCGGATGGTGGCCCAGAGACCCTTGATTGAATTGAAGGTGTCATGCACGGCGGTGGCTTCGTAGCCGCTGTGAACCATGCAGTTGGCGCATTTCTTGTTGCCGCTCTCGGTGCCGTAGCTTTCCCAACTGGTGGTTTCTATCAGTTCTTGGAAGGTGTCGGCGTAGCCGTCGGCGAGGAGATAGCAGGGTTTCTGCCAGCCGAAGACATTGTAGGTGGGCATGCCCCAGGGGGTGCAGGCGTAGTTGCGCTTGCCCATGAGGAATTCGAGGAACAGCGGGCTTTGGTTGAAGACCCAGTTCTTTTTGCGATTGCTGAGGATCGAGTTGAAGAGGTTGCGCGTCTTTTTTCGGCCGAGGAAATGCTGCTGATCGGGGGCTTTATCGTAGCTGTAGCCAGGGGAGAGCATCATTCCTTCAACGCCGGCGGCCATCATTTCGTCGAAGAAAGCACGGACGCTTTTGGGATCAGTGCCGTCGAAGAGCGTGGTGTTGGTGGTGACACGGAAGCCACGTTTGACGGCTTCGCGGATGCCTTCGAGGGCGATGTCGTATCCACCTTCGCGGCAGACGGAAAAATCGTGGTGATCGCGCTGGCCGTCCATGTGGACGCTAAAGGTGAGATATTTGGTCGGCTTGAATTCGTCGAGCTTTTCTTTGAGGAGCAGCGCGTTGGTGCAGAGGTAGACGTATTTTTTGCGGGCGGTCAGACCTTCGACGATTTCTTTTATTTGCGGGTGGAGAAGCGGTTCGCCGCCGGGGATGCTGACCATGGGGGCACCACATTCATCGACGGCCTTGAAGCATTGTTCGGGGGTGAGTTGCTTTTTGAGAATGTGGGCGGGGTATTGGATTTTGCCGCAGCCGGCGCAGGCGAGGTTGCAGCGGAAAAGGGGCTCGAGCAGGAGGACGAGGGGATATTGCTTGCGGCCAGCAAACTTTTGCCGAGCGACATAGCTCGCGACTGTCCACATTTGGGAAATTGGTATGCCCATAAACTCTTTTCGGCGGCGGGATCATAGTCTATCGGACAAATGAGAGCAATTTGGGCAATGGTGGAGTTTGATTTTAAGGGAGCGCTTTTTGTGTGAAAACGCGTCGCAAGCGACGCCGCTAAACGAAATGCAAAGGTGCGGCAATTTGGCAAATTTTGCCGCATGACCTGATGATACAGCGATGGCTGGGCAGGGTTTGCTCATTTGTGTCGCGATTCAGTTGGAAGCGGACGCGGTCAATCGCGCTGTTGCGAGCGTGAAAACGGCGAAACCGGTTCGCGTGGCGATGGTCGGGATCGGCGCTTCAATGCTGCCTACGGAGGATGAGGCGGGGAAGTTCGGAATAATTGTTTCGGCGGGGCTTGCGGGCGCACTCGATCCGGCGCTGCAGCATGGGGATGTGGTAGTGGATGCGGGGGCGGGGTTGTCTCCAATCTCGTGGACATCGCCGGTTCGACTTGGGGGAATTCATACGAGCGAGAAGGTGGTTACGACGGCTAAAGAGAAAGCAGAGTTGTTCGCGCGGACCGGGGCGGTGGCGGTGGATATGGAAAGCGAAGCGATTCGAGGTCTCGCGGGGCGAGTGAAGGTGCCGTTTCTGGCGATTCGTGCGATCAGTGACATGGCGGATGAGCCGATTGATCCGGCGGTGTTGGGGATGGTGGATTCGTTTGGGCGGCCTCGGGCGGGGGCGGTCTTGACGACGATTGCGAGGCGGCCGACGATTTTAAGGCGGTTGCTAAAGCTCAGATCGAATTCTTTGTTGGCCGCGGGGGCATTGGAGAAATGTGTGCGGGATTTGATAGCTGGAATTCAGATTCACCCCGGAGGCGCAGAGAACGCGGAGTAAATACAAGAGAAGAGGGTTGGCATATGAATCGAACCTTTTCGGCGGCGATAACTTTCGCGGCAGTTATTTTGGGGATTCTTTTTTTTGCGAATGCGACTCGCGCGGAAGAGGATGCGCTGGCGAAGGGGTTTGTTACGCCGCCGGATTCGGCGAAGCCGCGGACTTGGTGGCATTGGACGAATGGGAATGTCACGAAAGAGGGCATCACGAAAGATTTGGAATGGATGAAGCGCGTGGGGATTGGGGGGATGCATTTGGCGGATGTGGGGGCGGGGAGCGGGCAGACGGTTGAGAAGAAGATTTTGTTTGGCACGCCGGATTGGTATGACGCGGTGCATCACGCGGCGGCGGAGGCGGATCGGTTGGGGCTCGAGATGACGATTTTCAGCTCGGCGGGATGGAGCGAGACGGGCGGGCCTTGGGTGAAGCCGGAACAGGCGATGAAGAAATTGGTGTGGAGTGAGACGAATGTGGAGGGGCCGAAAAGTTTTGGGGAGAAGCTGCCGCAGCCGCCGTCGAATAATGGGCCGATACGGAATCTGGCCCGAGCCAGCGCCCCTTCCGATCTCACTTACTATGGCGATAGCGCTGTGCTTGCTTATCCAACGCCGGCGGATGAATCGGATGTGGCGGAATTGCATCCGAAGGTCACAACCAATTCTGGTGAGACGGATGGCAAGGCGCTGATGGATGACGATTTGAATTCATCTCTGTCGGTTCACGCGCCGCAGGATGGTGGGCCGGCGTTTGTGCAGTTTGAGTTCGCGCAGCCTTATACGGCGCAGGCGATCACGATTGCTTGCCGCGGCGGGATTCCGGTTGGGCGTGTAGCGGCGAGTGATGATGGGAAAACATTTCGAACAGTGGTGGCGCTGCCGGGTGCGGGGCCCTACCACCCGAGCGTCGTGCGGACGTTTGATTTTCCAGCGACGCGGGCGAAGTTTTTCCGGGTGGAGATGACGGGCGCGCCGTTTAGCGCAGCAATTGAGATGAGCCAGATTCCTTCGCCGCCGGCGCAGCAGTATTCGTTGAATGAGGCGAAGCTTTATTCGGGTGGACGCGTGCATCGGTGGGAGGACAAAGCGGGGTTCAGTTTAATTTATCAGTATGAAATGGTTCCCACGCCGGCGGTGAATTCTTCGTCGGCGATTGCGCGGCCGGGCATCGTCGATCTCACATCAAAGATGAATAAGGACGGCACGCTGCATTGGGATGTGCCGGCGGGGAAGTGGACGATTTTGCGGATGGGATATTCGCTGACGGGCGCGAAGAATCGCCCCGCCCCACCGACGGGATCGGGGTATGAGGTGGATAAGCTCAGCCGGAAATATGTCGAGGGGTATTTTCATAATTATTTTGATCCGATCAGTGAAGCGGTGGGCCCGCTCGTTGGGAAGAGTCTGCGCTATTTTATGATGGATAGCTGGGAAGCGGGGATGCAGAACTGGACGGATGAGATGATTCCGGAGTTTCAGAAACGGCGCGGGTATGACCCGACGCCTTATCTGCCGGCGCTGGCGGGAAGGGTTGTGGAGAGTGCAGAAGTGAGCGATCGCTTTCTTTGGGATTTTCGGCGGACGATTGCGGATATGTTCGCGGAGAATCATTACGGCACGATGGACGAGATGGCGAAGCAGCATGGGATGGGGATTTCGGCGGAGGCGTCGGGGGTGTCGATGGAGACGCTGGAAGATACGCTTCTGAACAAAAGCAAAGTGGATATTCCGATGGGGGAATTCTGGGTGCATGCGTTGCATCCGGAGTTGGAATATTATGTGGATGTGCGCGGGGCGGCTTCGGCATCACATGCGTATGGGAAAAATCTGGTGGCGACCGAGTCATTTACCGGGGGCGGGTATGAAGCGCCTTACACGCTGAAGAAAGTCGGCGATTACTGGTTTGCGCAAGGCGTGAATAGGATTGTGTTTCACACGTCGGCAGAGCAGCCGCTGGATACCAAGCCGGGGAACACGATGGTGGGGACGCATATCAATCGGAATATGACGTGGGCAGAGCAGGCCAAGCCGTTCATGACTTATCTGGCGCGTAATTCTTACATGCTGCAGCAGGGATTGTTTGTGGCGGACCTTGCTTATCTGTTGCCGGAGGGTGCGCCGTCGAGTCAGCCGTTCTGGGGGCCGGGGTTGCAGCCGGCGCCGCCCGCTGGATACGACTATGACTGCGTCAACACGGATGTGTTGCTGAATCGGATGTCGGTGGCGCCGGATGGGCGATTGGTGTTGCCGGATGGGATGAGTTATCGCGTACTGGTGTTGCCGGAGATTGATCGCATGACGCCGGCCGTGCTGCGGAAGATTCGTGATTTGGTGGCGGGCGGGGCGACGGTTGTTGGGCCCAAGCCTGCGGCGTCGCCGAGTCTGGAGGGGTATCCGAGTGCGGATGCGGAAGTGCAAACGATCGCTGCGGAAGTTTGGGGCGATCTGGATGGGGTGATGCGGAATCAGCGGGTGTATGGCAAAGGGAAAGTGGTTTGGAATTGGCCGCTGAAGCAGGTTCTTTCATCTTTGCAGACGCCTGGGGATTTTGAATGCAATTGGCCTCTGGATGCGGAGATTCTTTGGATTCACCGGCATACTGCTGATGGGGAAATCTACTTCGTCGTTAATCGATCGGATCGCTCGCAGGAGATCAATGCGCGATTTCGGGTGAGCGGGAAGCAGGCGGAGTTGTGGCATTCAGATTCTGGGTTGATCGAGCCGGCGGATTATTCGATTGAGAATGGGCGGACGACAGTGCCGTTGCATCTGGATGAGCGTGAGTCGGTGTTTGTCGTTTTCCGTCAGAATAGTTCTTCGCCGCAACGGAATTCGAAGCACGTAGAAACCACCACGCTGGCGACGGTGAGTGGGCCTTGGGATCTGAGCTTTGCGCCGGACCTTGGGGCTCCCGCAAAGATTCAATTGGCTAATCTGCAATCGTGGACTGAAAATTCTGATCCGGGCGTGAAATATTTCTCCGGCACGGCGACGTACACCCATGATTTGCAGGCGGCGGATGCGTGGTTTCATTGGGGGGCGAGAATTCTGCTCGATCTGGGGAGCGTGAAGGATCTGGCGGAGGTTTCGGTGAATGGCAAACCGCTGGCGACGTTGTGGAAGGCTCCTTATGAGGTGGATGTGACCGATGCGATCAAGCCGGGGGCGAATCAGCTTGAGATTAAGGTCACGAACGAGTGGACAAATCGGATTGTGGGGGATCGGTTGCTGCCGGCGGAGAAGAAGGTGTTGCCGCAGGATCCGGGGGCGGCCGCGGCTGGCGGCGCGCGGCGGCCAGGATTTGGCGGGCAGCAGGCGGCGGGTGAGTCGGGGTTGCTGGGGCCGGTGAGGATTGTTTCGAGATCGAGCGAGTGAGTTGGGGAATCCGGGTCTTCGGGGTACCTCAGACCCGGCGTCTGAGGGGAGCAGGGGTTGAAATTGTTTCTTTGCGGAGGAAGGGTTTTATGAAATTCATCCAATGCCTTTTATCAGTCATGCTCGCTCTGGTTGCGTTTGCTCCGATTGTTGGCGCGCAGATCGCGGATGCGCCGGATGGGGTTGTCGCGAACATTCCGGTCAATTACACGGAAGCGAAGGTTGGGACGTATACGCTGCCTGATCCGCTCAAGTTGGAGGATGGGACGCCGGTGCGTGATGCGAAGACCTGGTATGAGAAGCGCCGGCCGGAGATTATCAAACTGTTTGAGGAGAATCAGTTTGGCAAATGTCCCGGCCGCCCTGCCGACATGAGCTTTGATGTGTTTGATAAGGGCACGCCGGTGTTTGATGGGCAGGCGACTCGCAAGCAGGTGACGATTTATTTCACGAAGGATAAGTCTGGGCCGAAGATGGAGCTTCTGGTTTATCTGCCCGCGAGCGCGAAAGGGCCTGTGCCGGTGTTGCTGAATATCAGTTTCGCCGCGAACAATTCATCTGGCAAAGACCCGGGCGTGAAAGTGGGAGAGGTTTGGAATGTGAAAGAGAAGAAGCGCGCGCCGGCGACGCAGCCTAGCCGCTTTGGAGGGCCGAGCCCCCTGCCGCTTTTGCAAAAGGGTTTTGGCGTGGCGACGTTTAATTATGCGGATGTCGATCCGGATGCGCTGGGCGCGGTGGCGGCGGGTGTTCGGGCGCTTTATCTCAAGCCCGGACAGACGGAGCCGACGGCGGATGAATGGGGCGCAATCGCAGCGTGGGGTTGGGGGATCAGCCGGGCCATCGATTATTTTGAAACAGATCACGATGTCGATGCGAAGCGCGTGGCGATCATGGGTGTATCACGATTAGGAAAAACCGTGATGTGGGCGGGGGCGCGGGATACGCGGGTTGCGCTGGTGATTGCGAGTTGCTCAGGTGAGGGAGGCGCGGCGTTGAGCCGGCGAAATTATGGGGAGACGATTGCGCATCTGACTGCACCGACGCGATATCCGTATCAGTTCTGCGCGAACTACGGCAAGTACGCCGGTTTTCCCGATCAATCACCCGTCGATGCCAATCTGCTGGTTGCGCTGATCGCCCCGCGCCCGGTGCTTTTGCAGACGGGGAATACTGACAACTGGTCTGATCCGAAGGGTGAATTCCTGGCCGCAGTTGCCGCCGAGCCGGTTTACAAACTGCTCGGCAAGCAAGGGCTGGGCACCGACCAGATGCCGGATGCGGGCCAGCCGATTTTGCATGACGTCGGTTATTACATGCACGCCGGCGGCCACGGCACGCTGCCGGGGGATTGGGATACGTTTATTCGGTTTTTGCAGATGCATTTGCAGTCATAGCGCGATTTGTCTAAGCTTTGATATCGATTCCTTGCCGACTTTCCGTTTGCGCTTAAAACTTTGTCATTCAGATTGTGTCCTGCCGCTTCACGCCGGAATGAAGGAGGAAAAATGTCTTGCAGACAGAGTGGTTTGGTTGCGCATTTTCATCGCCGTGGGTTGGGGTTGCGGCGATATTCGCTTTTGATGGCGGCAGTGGGTGTTGCGGTGCCCCTGGTTTGCCGCGCTGATCCATTGAATCCCGCCGCGTTTGCGACCCTGGGAAAGCTCAACTTGGGCAGCGGCTCGATCACGATCGACACCGACGCGATGACGATTACCGGCGCCGTCACCTTTACCGGCGTCAGCCAGGCGCAAAGCGGGGCGACGTCGATTGCGGTGTTTGATTTCACCGATGTCAACTTGGCACCGAATGTTTCGGTGACGGTGACCGGTTCTCATCCGCTGGCGCTGTTGTCCACGGCCAACATCACGATCAACGATACGATCAACATGAGCGGCGGCATCGGACAGACGAGCCCGGGGGCGGGCGCAGGAGGCTCTTCCCTCGGGGTCGGAGGCGGAGGCGGATTTGGCGGGGCCGGCGGCGCCGCCGATGGCCCCTTCATGGACGAAGCTGCGCCTGGTCAACCCTATGCCAAGCTCACGCTCGAACTTCAAGCCGGCAGCGACGGTGGAGATGCTGGTGGTGGCGTGGTCGGCGGCCGCGGCGGCGGCGCGATCGAGTTGTCCGCTGCCGCGCAGGTGATCGTGGGCGGAACCCTCACCGTCAACGGGGATCCTGGCACAGTGTTCAGCGAATTCAGCGCGGGCTCCGGTAGTGGCGGCGCGATCCTGATCAGCGGCGGACAGGGAGTCAACATTTCCGCAAACCATCTTTTCGCCAACGGTGCAGCGGGAACACAAACTTCAATATTTGCGGCGGGCGGAGGAGGAGGAGGCGCTATCGCGATCCTCGGCTCCAACGCCATGTTCAACCCTCAGGATTTCAGCACCGCCATCGCCGCCGCGGCCGGCAGCGTCAACGGCGGCGCCCCAGGCGGCGACGCGTTCGACAGTGCCGGCGCCGCCGGCGTTTTCACCATCGTCCCGCTGAACTCCTCAATTACCAGTTCGCAATCGTATTCCGGCCCGCTTGTCGCACAGGCTGGCTCGGGTTCATCGACACCCACCATTTTTGTGCAGCTCGGTAAAGTGGCCATCAGTTCCACGGGGACACTCACGCAGGGATGCGATCAGTTGATCGTGCCCGGCTCGCCCGTCGCGGATGCGGGGTTCTATTCGCTTGGCGGCTACGCGCAAACCGTCGGAGCGCTCAGCGGCAACGGAACGATCGATTTGAGCAACGGCGGGCGATTGACCGTCAACATGCCGCCGGGCAGCTCCACCTTCAGCGGACACATCATCAACACCAGCACATCACCCGGCGGCCCTGGATCGCTGATCAAAACAGGAAGCGGGCAACTTGCACTCGCCGGCTCCAGTTCGTATTCCGGCGGCACAACCATCAACGGCGGCACGCTCCTCGTGCAGTCTACCACCGGCTCGGCCACCGGCAGCGGATCGGTCACCGTCAACTTTGGCGGAATCTTCGCCGGCACCGGCACCATTTCCGGCGACGCACTGGTTCTGCCCGGCGGAACGATCTCGCCAGGAAGTTCCAGCGCTGGATCGTTGACCGTCAATAACCTGATCCTCGCGGGCAGCACGTTCAATACATTGCTCGGCGGAACTTCGACGAGCCAGATCACGCAGCTCAACGTGGCGGGGACCGCCTCGCTTGGGGGGAAGATCACGGTCGGCACCCTCGGTGGATTCATCCCATTGCCTGGCGAATCGTTTCAGGTGATGACGTATGCGTTCTCGTC